>JBBQVM010000022.1:0-21282 GCA_038211525.1 Bacteroidia bacterium | reverse complement strand
TACCTGCTAGATTTGTTTCACATGAAACCGCTGCTAAAATTGTTGAAACATTTATGAATACTTCCTTTGAAGGTGGAAGACATGAACGAAGAGTGGAGAAAATAGATTTGTAAAAGTCATAAAAATACTACTTTAAATTTATACTTATTAAAATGAAAAAAATACCTTTTTCAGTACTGTTTTTGTTTTTAGTTTATCATTCACAGGGACAAGATTCCTTAGCTCTTAAATACAGTAATTATATACAACCAGAAATAATTAGAAGTCATTTGTCGGTGTTAGCATCCGATTCGCTGGAAGGACGAGAAACATCAAAGACGGGAATGAAAAAAGCGGCTGACTATGTATCCGGGCAATTTGCAGCAATGGGAATTTTACCCTGTAATAAGGGATCTTATTTTCAAGAAGTACCTCTGGTAGGTAAAAATGCTGCCAATGTTAAATTAGCGGTTTCCGGTAAAGAATTAAAATTCAAAGAAGATTTTTATTCTACAGACACACCCTTCAACATAGACTATTCTTCCAACGAAGTTATTTTTTTAGGTTACGGTATTGAAGATTCCTTGTCGGGATGGAATGATTATAAAAATAGGGATGTATCGGGAAAAACTATTATGATACTGGATGGTGAACCGGTTGATAAAAAAGGATGGTCATTGATTTCTAAAACTAAGGAGGGTAGCAAATGGAAAGAGAATAGAAATTTAAAAGCAAAATTAGCGAAGGAAAAAAATGCAACCGTTATACTATTTATTAATTCCGATTTTGATAGCACATTTGAACGATACAGCAAATACATCACTACCGATAAATTCCAACTTCTCTCAGATACCAGTCAAAGTAAAAGTACAGTGGTATCCTTATCCCGAAAAGCAGCTGACGAAATTTTGAAGGATAGCCGTTACACATTGGAAAAATATGAGCATAAAATATCCGGCAAACAAAAACCACTGCAAATAATTATTAATAAACCGATTACTATTCAAAATAATTCCGAAAAAACTTTTTGCAGAAATGTACTGGGATATATTGAAGGAACTACCATGAAAGATGAGGTGGTAATAATAACTGCGCACCTGGATCACCTGGGAAAAAAAGATGGCGAAATTTATCATGGTGCAGATGATGATGGATCAGGAAGTTCTTCCATTTTAAACATTGCATCGGCTTTTGAACAAGCCAAAAAGGAGGGTCACGGCCCCGCCAGAAGTATTTTAATAATGACCTTTACAGGTGAAGAAAAAGGATTGCTGGGGTCGGAATATTATACTTCCAATCCGGTGTTTCCTCTCGAAAGTACAGTTGTAGATTTGAATATTGACATGATAGGAAGAGTAGATACTATTACAAGAGCCGATAAGTATTATACGTACATCATTGGATCCAATAAGTTAAGCACACAATTACACACATTGAATGAAGCTGCTAATAAGTTTTGTTGTAACCTGGAGCTCGATTACCGTTACAACGACCCTGGCGATAGATTAAAGCTCTATTATCGTTCCGATCATTACAACTTCGCCAAACACAATATCCCTGTTATTTTTTATTTCACAGGGATTCATGAAGATTATCATAAACCATCCGATACCATCAATAAAATTGATTTCGATAAAACTGCAAGAATTGCCAGACTTGTTTTTAATACTGCCTGGGAAATTGCCAATAGAAAAGAGAGAATTCAGGTAGATGTGCAAAATGATTTTAAATAAACTCATTTTATTTATGATAGATGCAACACAGAAATGATTTTAAACTTTTTATTGTTACACTTGATTTTAATTTGAGATCAATTTCACGAAACGTAATTTTCATTTTGTTAGTTGTGTTTCACACGATGGGATATTCTCAAAATACGTGGACGCAAAAAACTTCATTTCCTGCCATACAACGAGATGATGCCGCAGGATTTTCTATTGGTTCCAATGGCTACGTTGGGACAGGTATGGATGTTGGATTTCAGCTAAAAAACGATTTTTGGAAATATGATGCTGCGAATGATACCTGGACTCAGGTGGCAGATTTTGGTGGAACTCCACGACAATATTGTGTTGCATTTTCAATCAACGGAAAAGGATATGTGTTGACCGGAATTGATAATAGTGGTCTGTATAAGAATGATATTTGGGAATATGATGAGGTTGCAAACACCTGGTTGATGAAATCGCCGTTGCCTGCATTAGGTAGGTCGGGAGCTGTAGGTTTTGCAGTAGATGATTTCGGATATGTAGGAACAGGATTCGATGGAATAAACTATTTCAATGATTTTTGGAGATACGATCCGGTGACGGACTCCTGGTTGCAACTGACTAACTTTTTGGGTACAGCTCGTTACGATGCATCAGCATTTGCAGTAGGCGGAAAGGGATATGTTGGAACAGGAAAAACAGCAGGAAATGTATTATTGAGTAATTTTTATCAATACGATATTACGAATAATTCCTGGACACAGAAAACGGACTTTCCCGGAACACAAAGATTCTCTGCCGAGGGATTTTCATTATTGCAATTTGGATATATTGGAACAGGTTTAGATATAAACGGAAATTATTGCAACGATTTTTATGCTTATAATTACTTTACAGAGAGCTGGTCGGCAGCAGCACCGTTTCCGGGAAATCCCCGAAAGGGACCTGCGTCTTTCACCATAAATGACAAAGCTTATTTAGGAACAGGAATTGATGTAACCAATACACGACTGAACGATTGGTGGGAATACAGTTCCATGGTTGGCATAAACGAAAATGCCGAAGAACTAAATTTTTCTATTTATCCCAATCCAACGTCCGGGATAGTATATTTAAATTGTAATGAAAATATTAATCAAATTATTCTTTTTGATGTAAATGGGAAAGAAGTTCTAAAAAAGCAAATTGAAAAAAAGTCAACTCAAGTGCAACTTGATTATTTAAGATCGGGAATATATATTTTTGAAATAAAATTAAATCATGAAAGTTATTTTCGTAAAATAGTGATAGACAAATCTTCAGAATAATGCAATAGAATTGCTCTTGAATGGAATAGATAAAATCTAATTTGCCAATTCTTCGGAAGGTGGATTTATTACCGGAATTTATCGGGTATTCTTCTGATCTGTTATCTACTACTCCTCATAAAAATCAACCAACGAGCCAAAATAAGTATCGCGCCAGCCTTCAACAATATCGTCAAAATCATCATCAGGAATATTAGTATGGCGAAGTTCCACGGAGGTTCCCTCTTTATGCGGATGCAATTTTATGGTTACAATAGACGGTTCGACCTGTTCGCCAAAAAACCATTGTTGAACCACTTTTTTATTAGGATCGAATTCTAAATTTGTTCCGGCAATACTGCCCTCCCACATCGAAAATTCTGACCCTGGTTCCGTCGACATCGTCGCCTCTTCACCAGTCCACAATTCAATAGTAAGTGGATTTGTTATAGCAGCATAAACATCTTCCGGTGATGCCGGAATGATAAAGTATTCTTTGTAGTCTTTCATAAAATTAATTTTAGTGCTGCGTGTAATGACGGTTTTTATGACTTAGCTTCCTTCCTACGACAGGTTGCAGTTTTCCACCTGACCTTTTTTACTCATGAAAATAGACTCTTTTCACTCTTTGTGAAACAGTAGTAAGAATTTCATAGGGAATAGTGTCAAGATCTTTTGAAATTTCTAAAATAGAATAACCCGGCCCAAAAACAAGCACCTCATCACCCTCTTTAGCAACAACATCAGTGGTATCAATCATCGTCATATCCATGCAAATGGAACCAATAACGGGACATTTTTTACCATGCACCAACATTTTTCCTACTCCATTACTTAGTTTGCGATTCAGTCCATCGGCGTAACCAATGGCAACGGTTGCAACCTGCGTATCGCGCTTTAGAATACCTCGTCGAGAATAGCCGATAGTCTCATTCGCCTTAACAGTTTTTATTTGTGAGATAGTAGTTTTAAGTGTTGCAACAAATTGCAGATGTTTTTGTTCGTGCGGTGTTGCAGCAATTCCATGTAATCCGATTCCGAGCCGCACCATATCAAACTGCCACTCAGGAAAACGTATAATACCTGCTGAATTAAGAATATGACGAACAATTTTATGTTGAAAATGGGAGCTAATTTGATCGGCCATTTCAGTAAACAACGTAACCTGTTTTTTAGTAAATCCATCATGTACCGCTTCGTCGCTACCTGCAAGATGTGAAAAAAGAGAAACAACTTTTAGGTGCCGGTTATTACGTATACGCACAACAAGTTCATTGATATCATTGGTATCAAAACCTAAACGGTGCATTCCGGTATCCAGCTTCAAATGTATTGGAAATTTCAAACCAGGTTTTTCGGATAATTTTCTTTTCACAACTTCACTAAATTGCTGTAGCATTCTGAAGCTATAAATCTCCGGCTCCAGATTATAAGTGAGCATGGTTTCAAAACTCTGTTCTTCCGGATTCATCACCATAATAGGTAAGGTAATTCCGGCTTTGCGAAGTTCAACACCCTCATCTGCGTAAGCTACTGCCAGATAATCGACACGATGAAACTGCAGGATATTTGAAATCTCAAAACTTCCACTACCATACGAAAAGGCTTTTACCATCACCATTATTTTGGTTTCGGTTTTTAAACGTGAACGGTAATAATTCAAATTATGGATAAGTGAATTTAGATTAATTTCAAGAACCGTTTCATGTGCTTTTTGTTGCAATATTTTTGAAATACGTTCAAAGCCAAATAAACGTGCACCTTTTAGTAACACTGTTTCCTGACTAAAAATGGAGGTATTAAAGTCATGTAAAAACTCATCGGTAGAAAGATAAAAAGAGGTGTCGCCACTAAAATGCGAAGATTGCCTGCTAATTGCCGGTCCGATTCCAATTAGTCGGTTAATGCCTTTTTTTTGAAGCAGATCGGCCACATCTTTATATAAGGTCGACTCATCTTTACCGCTCTGTAAAATATCGGATAATACCACTGTACGTTTTGCATGTTGTTTTTGCTGATGCAGAAAATCAAGCGCAATGGTTAGTGATCCTATATCAGAGTTATAGCTGTCGTTAATGATGGAGCAATTATTAATCCCGTCTTTTAGCTCGAGTCGCATAGCAACAGGACTTAACAACTGCATCCGTTCTGCAATGGTATCTTGCTCATAATTCATAAACAACATATATGCCCAACAGTGAATGGCATTCTCTATCGAGGCATCATCCGTAAAGGGAATTGAAATACTGTTAAAACGGTTTTTGTAAATACCCTGTATTTCAGTTTCACCGTTATTTTTTGAAATGCGACCAATTTGTAAATCGGCTTTTAGTTTCTTCGACCAGGTAAAGAATTTAATAGCAGGTGGAAGGAACGTTGCTTTATTTATTTCATCGGTAATGAGCAGATAATCTTTACAATAAATCAGACTTTTACAATTGCGGAACAACATTAGTTTTTCTGCAACTTTTTCTGATAAGGAAGAAAAATTTTCATCGTGAGCGGAACCAATGTTGGTGAAAATTCCTGAATCAGGTTTAATAATAGCCTCCAGTTTTTGCATCTCTCCTCTCTCAGAAATACCGGCTTCAAAAATTGCCAAATCATTTTCAGAATTCATCAGCCAAACGGAGAGTGGAACGCCTATTTGTGAATTGTAACTTTTGGGACTTCGTACAATGTGATGATCTTCGCGCAGCAATTGGTACAACCACTCTTTAACAATTGTTTTTCCATTACTACCGGTGATAGCTAACACAGGAAAGGAGAAAGCATCACGGTGATGAGATGCTATATTTTGAAGCGCAGCCAGGGTATCGGTTGTAACTATAAAATTACTATCGGGAAAATTTGCTGCTACAGCGGAATCGCTAACAACAAAATTGCGAACACCTGCATGATGCAGATCGGTGATAAATTCGTGTCCATCACGGCGATCACCTTTTATAGCAAAAAAGAGAGATGTTTGCGATGTTACAATTTTACGGCTATCGGTAAGCAGGTATTTTATTAAAACAGCATCATCATTATTACTGATCAACTTACAATTAAGCAGTGCAGCAATATCACTTACATTTTGAATTCTTTTGAGCACTATAACCGGGATTTTATATGAGAAAAAAGCAAAATTAAACTTTTCCTGCTTTTTGTTTTGCAGTTGCTTTCACAAAGCAGGATCTGCACAATGGAATATAACTTTCTTTTTCACCAAGCATGATGAGTGAATTATCGGTAACTGTTCTGAAAGAATGGTGAGCGAGGTCACTGCAATGCATGCAGATGGCGTGAACTTTAGTAATATAGTCGGCAACGGCTAACAACTGTGGCATTGGTCCGAAAGGTTTACCGAGGTAATCCATATCTAATCCTGCAACAATCACTCGCATTCCGCTATTAGCAAGTTGTTCGCAAACGTTGGGTAGTTCATCATCAAAAAACTGCGCTTCATCAATTCCAATCACATCCACATCATTACTCAAGAGTAAAATATTTGACGATGCGGGAATTGGAGTGGAGATAATGTAATTGGCATCGTGCGAAACAATCTTCTGCTCATCGTATCGCTGATCGGTGATCGGCTTAAAAATTTCCACTTTCAATTTAGCGATTCGGGCACGTTTAAGCCTGCGGATCAGTTCCTCGGTTTTGCCGGAAAACATAGAACCGCAAATAACTTCTATGGCGCCTTTGCGTCGTGATAAATGGCCGGAAGATTCCAGGAACATGATAAATAGTATGAAAGGGCAAAAATACCAATGATTCGGGTACAATCAAATGAACCACTCAACTATATTAAATAGAGGAGAAAGCTAAATGGATTAGGATCAATCACCTAAAAATGAGATACTTGTCAGTTTTCGCTGAATTTGCAAAAATGATTCTCCGGATGTAATCCCAGAGGAAGTTCATCGATACGGAATGATTTTTTGGAGGAAAAGAGGGAAACTTTAAGAGTAGGCTCTTCCGAAACGGCACACTCTCTAAGGAGGGCCACTAACTCGTTACGAAGCTGAACCATGTAATAAATGGTTTGTGAGAACGGGTATTGAGATTCAATAGTACTCATAGTTTTACAATTGGGGGGACGTAAAGTAAAACAAATTTGAAGAAAAGAACAAATTGAAATTTAAATCTAGAATGTTCATTTTACTTGCAACTTTTTACTTTTAACCGACTTCTTTTTTCCTGTTCGTTCCTCTAAAAACACCTCATTTTGCGGGTCTTCGAGAATAAGGAAAGAGGGTTTTCGGATTTTTTTGTTTGAATGAAGACTCATTATAAAATTTACCGGTTTAAAACTGCAGTGGTTTTTTACGCCACTGCAGTGAAATAATACCAAAAAACGGGACTTTTCGGGAACCACCCTAAACAAGGGGCAAACCTTTTATGGGGCAACTCCCGATATTAAACACACGCTGCAAATAACAGGTAAGAAAGTAACTGAAACAAGAGGGAAAACCCTGATTTTTTTTGACATAGGGAAAACCCGCAAAATTGCAAGGGTTTTCCCGCAAAATAAGATAGCAAATCCCCATTTTACAGTCGTTTCAAGGCAAAATAAAGTTCCGGAAAAGGAATCGGCATGCGTGATCCTTTTAACAGAAAATAAATTATTTTAGATTTGAACTCAAACTAAAAAACAAAATTATGAGCACTTTAGATCCTAACCAAGACCATTCTATTACATTAGAGGATGCAAAAGAGATGACCAAGAAATACCGTTACAGTCCGACTTTTAACGGACGATTTGGTGGATTTTTTGGTAGAGAGGCCCTTTTAAGCATGTTGGAACAATCGGATTGTGCAGGAATTAGGTATTATTACGGAATAAATGATAAAAACGAACCTGTACTGGTGTTATGTGGCGCAACAGAAGACAATCAAGATATTTATGACGGTGAACTTGCAGAAATGGCAGTACCATGTCCCTCCTATTGTGATGCGGACTCTCCGCTTAAAAATGATTAAAATCATAGCGATCTATTGAAAACGATAGCCTATATTTCAGCTTCATTTGCTTTGTTGCCGGCTATTGCAGCTTTAATTAAATTCCGCTTCGCATCGGTTCCTTTCAAAGTGATCAGCATATATTTTTTTTTATGTGTGATTACTGAAATCATATCGGCATGGCTGAACTTATACAGCATGAACAATAGTTTATTAGGGGATATTTTTTACATCACCGAAGGAATTCTATTGATTGGTTTCTATTATTTTTTTTACGAAGAAAAAGAATTTTTATTTCCGGCAATAGTAATTGGGATTGCATATTTCTCTTACGGTATGTATACCAGCGTAATTGATCCGGGTCCTTGGGTCTACAATGCAAATTTCAGAGCAGGTGAATCGTTGATGGTACAGGCACTATCTGCTTACGCCTTAATTCGAATTAGTAAAGAAGAAGGTGTTAAACCAATGTCGAATCCGGGGTTTTTAATTTCAGCGGGCTTTTTTATTTATTTTTCAGTGAACATTGTGGTTTTTATCACTGGTTCTGTGTTATTTGAAAATAACGTTTACCTGATGAAGAGCACCTGGTTTATTCATTCCTTTACAAATATTATTGCCAATGTATTATTTGCCTACGGATTAACATGTATACCTTCATCACAATCCAGATAATGGCCAATCAGCAGGATTTCACCCTGTTTGTGATTGTAATTGCATTGTCATTCTTAATTATGTCCGCTTTTTTATTGGGAATAGTGCTCAATATTTTCAAGCAACGAGTTTTGAACCAGAAGAAAATACTCGATGCAATTTATACGGCTCAGGAGAACGAGAAAGCACGCATTGCTGAAGATTTACACGACAATCTCGGAGCCAGTCTTTCAGCTTTGAAATTTAAAATTGATGAAATTTGCGAGGAAAGTACCGATCCTGCTGCTATACTAATTGCAAAGGAAAGTAATGAATTACTCGATAGCATTATTACCGATTTACGACATATCATCCGCAACCAGGCATCAAAATATCTAATTACAAATGGATTTATTAATGAACTGAATAGGTTTAAAAATAATTTTTCGGGAAACAATAAAGTGCATTTTGATTTTATCATATCAGAACAATTACCCTCCCTCGATAATAATTTTGGAATAAATTTGTTCCGAATTATACAGGAATTAATTAATAACTCTATAAAGCATTCAGATGGCTCCAATATTAAACTTGAAATATTAAAAAATGGACCGTGGATAGAAATTAATTATGAGGATAACGGGAAAGGATTTGATCAAAAGGAAGTGGTTAATTCCGGAATGGGACTTTCTAACATATATGCACGTGTTAAACTGTACAATGGAACTTGTAAAGTAGCTACTTCTCATGGAAATGGCACGAAATATAATTTAATATTTGATTCAAAATCTGTAAATTAATATGTTAATTTGTTTATGGAACCTGTAAATATCATACTTGCCGATGATCATGCAATTTTTCGAAAAGGATTAGCATTGACATTAAGAAAAACGGGGGCAGTAGATAAAATATATCATGCCAATAACGGTATGGAAGTGTTGGACATTTTGAGTAAAAATGAAACCATTAATTTTATTATTATGGACATCAGAATGCCGGAAATGGATGGAATTGAAACTACCAGGCAGATCAGAATGAAAAATCCACAAATTAAAATTGTAGCCTTATCTATGATGAACGATCGAGCAAGTATTAGTCAGATGTTCAAGTCCGGCGCGAATGGATATTTGTTGAAAAATACCAATAAACTGGAACTCAAAGATGCTATTGAGCAGGTAATGAAAGGAAATAAATATTTTGCTCATGAAGTTTCAGATGTATTATTTAAAAACGAATACCAGGACTCACCCCTGCCACATCGACCCTTTTTATCATCAGATTTATCTCAAAGTGAAAGGGATGTATTAAAACTTATTTGTTACCAATACTCTACACGTGAAATATCTGAAATGCTTTGTTTATCTGAAAAAACAATAGAGGGAAAAAGGAAAAGCTTACTTGACAAAACCCGTTCTAAAAATATTGCAGGGTTGGTTTGGTACGCCATTAAAATAGGGATCATAAAAGGTCCTGCTGAATAAATAGGTCTCCTGACTTGTCCCTTTTAGTACGGTGGGAATAATTTGGTTATATATTCCTTAATTTTAGCTGAGGGTTGAGCTTTAATCTCTTAAGGGTAAATTCCCCGCCGCTTGCGGCGATTTTTTATCTTTGAGAAATGACTGAGAGTAAATATATTCATAAATCGCACAATGTATCAGTACTATTGTATCATTTTGTGTGTCCAGCCAAATACCGAAAAGTTGTATTTAGCAAAGAAGTTGATACTACCCTTAAGGAAGTTTGTTTAGGAATAAGTGATAGGTATGAAGTTGAGTTTATAGAGATAGGAACAGATAAGGATCATGTGCATTTTCTGGTTCAATCAGTTCCGACATACAGTGCAACAAAGATCGTTACAATGATTAAATCGTTAACGGTGAGAGAAATATTTGTAAAGCACCCAGAAGTGAAGAAACAATTGGGGAGGTGAGTTTTGGACAGCAGGTTATTTTGTGAATACAGTAAGCAAATTTGGAGATGAATCAAGCATTAGTAAGTATGTTAAAGAGCAAGGTAATGAGAAGGAATATACAATACTCCACAAGCAGAAGCAACTACGACTGTTTTAAGATACCCCGCTGCTTGCGGAGGGGAGTTTCATTGTTAAAAAAAGTATATTTAATTATATTTTCAGTTTGTGTACCATTTTATTGTGTGACTGCCCAGGCCACCTTTTTCAATTTGTTAACTGCGAGTCCTGATAAACCTGCTATTTGTCAGACTTATGATAATGGTTTTGCAATCGCTTTCCAATATGCAGGACAACTTAATATTATGAAGTTAAACAGTCTTGGGATTACTCAATTTCAGAAATCATTCGTCCTTCAAGGTGCAATGCCTGAAGTTACAGACATTAAACAAACGAATGATTCAGGATTTGTGGTAACAGCAAATACTTCAAACAGAAGTTTGATAATAAAAACAACTGCTGTTTTTGATACAATGTGGACAAAATATGTAGGGAAACCCGGTTACTTTCTTAATTTAGGCAACATTGAAGAGTTACCAAATGGCAACTTCGTTGCATTTGGTGTTGCATACGGAAGTTTGAATAATCATTACGCTTTCATGTTAAAAATGAATGGGGTAGGCGATACTATTTTTACAAAATCCTTTAAAAATATTAGTACTTCTAATTCAAGCTGGCAATTAATTAAGGGAGCAAAAACTCAGGATGGTGGATATTTATTATATGGATATACAAATACACCGGTTATAAAAATAGACTCACTGGGTCAATTTTTATGGCAATATACCTATTCAATAATTTATACAGATCCAAAAGTTGTTTGTACCTCCTTGAATGAAAATTATGTTGCACATTTATCTGGAACAAAAATAGGTATCGATAAAATAGATTCAGTGGGGAATATAATTTATAGAAAAATTATTGATTTGGGCTCGATGGCACTGGACTTTGAAATGGAATCAAACTATCTTGGAGGTTTTACCTTACTTGCCGGAACATTAAGATATCCTTGCATTATTAATTCTGATTCATCCGGCAATTTAATTTCCAATGTCATACCCATTGATACTTCTGTAATTTCATTTGCTTATTATCATGCAAAAGATCTGGTAGCAACGTCAGATTCCGGTTTTATTAGTTTATTTAAAATATCACCCAACTATCTGGGAGTAAAAAAATATGACAAGAATTTTAACAGTTGTACTGATTTGCCCTTATCTTATTCATATATTCCTCCTCCTACAACAACAAATACTTTTTATTTTACATACAATTATTGGCCCGTGGAGAATTATGACGATACAATTTCGTATGCAACCAGTAATTTTAATTATATTAACATGTGTTCAAATATTAATACTGTGAGCAATGTATGGCCCGGCGATTGCAATTATGATTTGTCGGTGAATAATATTGATTTTATTTATTTAAATATAGCAAATACTGATACCGGTTCAATTAGGCCGAATGCTTCAAGTGCCTGGATCCCCCAGCCTTCGTTAAACTGGGTAAATAGTTTTAATAACGGAGCAAATTTCAAGCATGCTGATACTAATGGGGATGGAGTTATTAATTTGGCAGATACCCTTGCTATCAATCAGAATTATAATTTTAACCATCCATTCCGCACAGAACAAAATCCGCTGATAACTGCATCAAATTATTTACAGTTAATATCAAATAAAGATACTGTTTTTCCCGGAGATACAATAGCCCTCGATATTCAGGCAGGTAGTTCCATCGGTAACATTGATAGTTTGTACGGACTTGCATTTTCAATAGAATTTGATACTTCCGCAATCGATACTGGGTTTATTCAGTTAAATTATTTTCCTTCGGTTTTAGGTGTTATACATACTGATATGGAATCTTTTCAAAAGAGTTTTAATTCATATGGGAAAATAGATCTGGCTCTTTCACGAACAGATCAAAATAATGCAATTAATTTTAACGGATCTATCGGTCAGATAAAATTTATATCCAAAGGCAATATCATCAATACAACTACTATACATTTTAATATCTCGCAAATTCAGGCATTAACCTATAATCAATCACTTATTTCTTTTAACGGAATAGCTGATTCAATAGTAATTTATGTGGCGGGCACTTCTGTTAATGAACCTTCGTTAATTCAGGAATTTAATATTAGCCCTAATCCTGTTAAAGGAGGCAGTATTGAAATAAAACATAATTTACCTACCTCCGAAATATGTAACCTGGAAATTACGGACATCAAAGAACAGAGGATGTGTAATATTAAATTGACAGATACTCAGACTCAATCAATTTCAGTTAATGCACTCCCCTCCGGAATATACAATATAAAAATTACATGTGATCATGGTGTTTATAAAAAAAGGATTGTAATTTTAAAATAAATAGTATAATTTAATTTGTAACTAATAGTCAATACTTGCATTTTTTTAAAAGTGGGATGATAAAAAATATAAAAAGCGAAATGTAAATATTTTTGATTAAATTGTTTTAGTTCCGGGGACGCCGATACTTAATTATGTATGGCAATACCCTGATGGAAGCAGTAAGAAAATTTCATCTGTTAACGCAACGGTCAACACCTCCGGCTGTGAATATTTAAATTGCCTTAAAATACTTTATAAAGTTCCTATTGGTAACACCACCAGAGTTGAATACTACAAAAAAGGGATTGGATTGATATCTTATTCAATCTATCCGCCACTTGGTACCGGTAGTCCTGTTAAATTTGATCTTCGGTCGGTAGTTCTGAATTGATTTTTATCAGCTTTCCATTTCTAATGATAATATTTATCTTTAAGGACATGAAAACCTTCCGGGTTTTTAAAAAGATAACTAAATACATTAAAAAAAAATGAAAAGAACATTATTAATTATATTCGCACTTGCGACATCCTTCGGTTTTGGTTTCGCATTTAACACTTTGATCACAAAACAATTTGACGACCCGCCAAATATGAAAAAAGTAACCGACATCGGAGGCATTTTTTTTAAATGCAAAAACCCGAAAAAAATTACAGAATGGTATCAAAAAAATCTTGGCTTAACCACCAACCCTTGTGGAGCCACTTTTAAATGGTACGAAGGCGCCGACAGCACTAAAAAGGCACAAACCCAATGGACTCCGTTTTCCGAAAACACTAAATATTTTGAACCCTCTTCAAAAGACTTTATGATTAATTACAGAGTTGAAAATCTGGTGTAGCTCGTTGACCAACTTAAAAAGGATGGTGTAACGGTAGTAGATACTATTGAAACCTAAGACTATGGTAAATTTGTCCATATTCTCGATCCGGAAGGCAACAAAATTGAACTGTGGGAAGCCATTGACTGAATTTGACAATAGCTCGGGTAGAGGAATTAAATTATTGAACAAAAGCGCTGCAAAACAGAATTCGATATCAGAATATTAATCTCAAAAACATTACTTAATATTAGAATTTGTATTTTTCATTGGCTGACCGACTGTGTTCAAACAGGTATTCCTTAGTAAATATACGCGACTTAAATAACAAACTATCATGATAATCGGAGTAGCTGGACCTTATTCGGCAGATACCGCTGAACAAAGGCGAATTAATATTGACAAAATGAACAGTGCCGCAGCGAGACTTCTTGAGTTGGGACATGTACCAATAATCGGAATGAATGCTGCATACCTGTTATTGAAATGGCCAATTTATCAGACCGGTATAAGGCGATTATGGACATTTCCTTACTGTTATCAAGGCCTGTGACGCTTTATTACTTTTAGCAGAAAGCCCCGGTGCTAATAAAGAGAGAGATTTAATATTATCAAAGGGTTTAAGAGTTTACCATTCACTGGATGAAATTATCAATAATATTTAAATATATTAGCTTTCTGATATTTTGATTTTTCCTGCTATATTGGGTGAAGATAATTTGATAATTTTTTCTCTGGATTTTTGCAAATTATAAAGAAATTTTTTATTTACATACTGTAACCCTTATTCATTGACTCCTCTGCTCAGTAATCACAATCCTTTTCGTAGTACTTACACAATCAACTACCAGTTGCAACGAATACACTCCTGAAGGAATTCCTCTTGCATCCAAAGTTATTTGGCTGAGTCCATTTAGTGAACTTAAATCAAACACCTTTACCGTTTTGCCTATAATGTCATAAATGGTTGCTTTGTTATCGGCATTGTATTTATCGATGTAACATGCCAGGTTGAATAAGCCGGTAGAGGGATTTGGATAAATATTCAATAATGCCGGCTTGCCACCGTTTTCTGTTAATCCGGTAGCTGAAACCTGTTCTTTAGAAAACTCATAATTTCCTGTTGAGGCCCCACTAAAACCGGTGAATATAATTTTCCATAAGCTTCCTGTTCTTGCGTAAGCATAATACACTAATGAATCTTCAATAGTCCATATATTATTATTGAAATCGTAACTCTTCCAATTGTAACCAATCGTATTAATATAATTTGAAAAGGGAGCTGCATAAGGAGATGCTACTGCCGGGTCAACCGGATAAACTTTAAGAGCTTGCACACTATCATTGGCTAAGACACCACATACTTTGTAAATGATTGGAGTGGTAGACTCATATTGCATGAAGGTGAGATCCCAGGTATATTTATTTGGTTCGCGATCAAGTGTTGTTCCGGTAGCAAAAGAGTAGTAACCGAAATTTTTACCCTGGAAATTTTGCTTATTTAAGGAAGTATTAATTTCATTGGTACCATCAAGATTCGCATAAGCAAAATTGTAAACACTGTTTGCTAATGATTGTATCCACATCTTTTTTACATCCCCATTCGGTAGTTGAATAAAAAACAGGGAATCTCCTACTACTGCATGAGTTGCAAGATCGTAAACGCCCCATCCCAAATCGAATTGGTTGGTAACATCATTAGTAAGATTAAATGCTCCTGACCACCAACTGGTATCCTGATTCATGAGTTCGTTGTAAGAATTCAATACACCGATAGTATCATATGGTGTGATTGATGACCAACTGTTCACATCAAAACCGGATTTATATAATTTAACATTATTTTTTCCATTCACCAAAATGGTTGCCTGGAAACCCGATATCTGAAATGCAAGATCCCAATCGGTGTTATTAACATTACTCACCTCACCATTTGCAAGGCTATAAAAAGATTGGTTGGTATAGCCGGGCGAAATAGAAACTACATCATAAACAATTCCTTGTGCAGAGGCCGAAAACGAAAGTGAGCAAGCAAGAATTGATAACAGAACTAAATTGCGTAACATATTTTTCATAGTATTTATTTTTATAAACGTTGATATTCAAATGAAGCAGCACCCTTATTTCCCTGATTGTCGTAAAAATCGAGGAAGCGTATTTTGTAATAATAACCGTTCTCATCAAGAACTAAATAGTACCTATCGGTGTAAATGATGTAACCTAAATTAAAATCATACTCTTTCCAGTCAAAACCAATGGTTGCAGCATCTTTATGAAAATTAAAATTGACCATGTCAGAACCTTTTACCGCTGCAAATGTTTGGTAGCCGGGCGTGGAATCTTGTTTTGCTATTTCATTTTTCAATCCGGCCCACCGATTTAATAATGCACCGGTAACCAGGTAATAGCGGTAGGGAGAGTTAATTGGTTCTGAATAGTAAGTGTGTGTAAATTTGGTAAACACAACATCCCATTTATCTTTTTCAGGGGCCACATCAACAATTTTACCCCCATCATCAAAAGAGAAATAGATTAAGGAATAGTTATTATTTTTAGGAATAACAAAATCGTGCAGTTCAGTATTATTGTACAAGGAATAACGAATACTATATTGGTTATTTGCGACAGAAACTAATTGAATTTTTCTCCATCGTGCAGCTCCAAAATATTCGGCACGGCCTCTATCAACAACATAAGTTTCATTTTTACTCAATAAATTTACATCCAACCAGTTTCCAAAGGCGGTTGAATCGTCATCCAAATTATCGGTATCGGTATTCCATAATTTTCCTGTTGAATCTGCCAGTTGAATATCTGTGGAGGTAGTGTTGGCCACGAACATCAGTTTACCGGTATTCAGGTAAACGCGAAAACCATCTGCGGAAGCTTCAAAAGCCAGGTCATAAGAGCGATACGGAACAGTCTTTTGATAACCGGTCTCAAAATCGAGATACACTTGATTATCATAATTACTTCCCATATTCGCAACCGTTAGTTGAAGGTCGCCGGGAGGAGGTAATATAATTGCAGTGTCCTCCTTTTCACAAGAAGTAAATAATAATGCTGCTAATGCTATGTAAATTAAATACCTCATTTTCCGAACAGGTATTGCAGTTTCACAAAATAAGATCTCCCCGTGCCAACTGCTTGTTCATCAGAGGATGTGCTATGAGCCGAACCTTGAGCAAATGCACTTACGTTGGTAATATTCAGAATATTTCTAACACCAGTTGTTATGTAAAATGATTTTTTGAATAATCCTTTACGGATGGTGGCATCAAGAAATTTATAACTCTCGTTGGAGAACTGACTGATGGTATTATCCTCATTTAGCTTGTAGCCGGGAAGTTTACCATTATATTTAAAAAATAGCGAAGCAGATAAATTAAGTTTAGAAAAAGAATACTGTATCATGGCATTGAAATCGGGACTATAAATATATTTTGCAAAGTTGCCGCTATCTGCATAAATGTTGTAACGGCCGGTATATGCAGCACCTAGTTGTACTGAAAGATCATGGTAGTTGATGGTATTGGTAAGTCCTACGCCATGCGTGGAAAATTTCCCGAGGTTGATATACGTATATAAAGAACTTGATGGATCAGGTTGCGCAAGGGTGATGAGATTACGGGTATCATTAAAAAAACCGGAAAGTTCAACGGCATCACTAATTTTTCCTTTTGTAATTTGCTGATGAAGGGATCCGTAAAAATTATCGGAATATTCAGGTAACAAATTTTCGTTACCACGGATGTTGTGGTTGATATCTACAAAATATAAGTAGCGCTCCTTAATTCCAGGAGCCCTAAATCCTTTTCCATAAGAGAAACGCGCAATTAAATTATCGGTGAAGGAGTATTTGATCAAAAACGAAGGAACAACAGGTGATTTATAATCGGTGTTGTAGGAAATTCTGATAGCGGGTTTAATTTCCAAATGACTATTTGCGTTATATTCGGCACTGGCAAAAACGGCAAAATCACCTGTCTGTTTAACCAGCTCCTTAAAACGTGTACCACTGGCATTTTCGATATTCACATCGTATCCTGCCTGATAATTAATTGCAGCATTTGTTTCCGATTTACTGATGGTTCCTCTTGCCATCCACGTATGCATTTGGGTAGTATCCTGGTTCGCTAACGCACCCGATTGTCCTGTTGAATCGTTGTTAGCCTGACTCAACACTAAGTTCTCATTTAAAGTTACAAGATCTTTGCGGTAAGTGTTTTTTGTTCGGTCGTAATAGGAATAGGAAAAAGTTGCATTAGCGAAAAGATCACGTTTAAGGATATATGAAATATTAAGTTGATTTGAATAACGTTTAGTTTTATAATATTCATCAAAAGCATAAGCGTAATACGGGGAGATACGCGGAGTGCCTTTATTAGAAATTTTTTCATCAAAGGCATTGAACTGATAACTAAGAATTGTTTTTTTTCCGGTGTACCGATATTTAATAGTTCCAAACAACTGCTCCTTTGGTTTCCACTCCTGCCAACGTCCGGTGTCAACCGCCGACCAGCCATCAAAAAAATTACGGCCACCCGAAAGCTGAAATGCAGATTTCCCTTTTGACGTTCCTGCGGAAGCATCTAAATTATAACGTCCAATATTTTCGTAAAGAAGATTTACACCGCCTTCAAATTTTTCATTTGTTGGTTGTTTAGTGATCACATTAATAACTCCACCTGCGGCATCTGTTCCGTATGCTGTAGCCATAGGACCATTTACCACTTCAATTCTTTCGACATTGCTGAGTAGGATTTGACTTAAGTCGATGTTACCATCCAACCTTCCAATAACAGGTACACCATCCACCAGATACTTAATATTTTGTCCGCTCAAACCATTCATGGTCATTCCCGAACCTAACACCTGATCTTGCGAAACTCGAATATTTAATTGTTGATTAAGCACCTCTTCCAGATTAGAGGCACCTTGATTATCTATTTGTTGTTTATTAATAACTGCAACAGTATGAACGCTTTCACCGGCCATACGAGGAGTATAATCAGAACTCACCACCACCTCATTTAACTTCACATCCTTTGCTATCATCTTAATAATTAGGTCACTATTGATAGCATTCAAGGTATCAACCACCTCTTGATAAGAGACGTGAGAAATATAAATTTGTACTTTTTGAAGATAGGTGCCGATCGAAGCCGAACCGGAATTGTCGGTCAGAAAAATATTTTCCTTCTTATCGGAAAGAGACTTTATTACCACGACAGCCTGAGAAACAGGTGTACCATTAGTTCCTGTAACCTTTATTTGCTGACCCAAAACCATAAAAGGGGCCAATAAGAGGATTAATACTGATAATTTTACCAATTTCACGGTGCGAAATTACTGAGTAACCATCTCCATGTTGAATCCTCTTAATTGACAGAAATCATCTTTCTGAACTTTATGACAGAGAACTGACAATTAGCTAAATGGAATAAGAAATCGTTTCTACATTCCAATCGATTTTAGATTTTTCTTATACTTGATGTTCACTATGTTTAAAATAAGTGTGCTGTTTGTTTAAAAATAGGAGAAAAAAAGATAGGATTTGATTCCATCAACTCCCACATACCAATTTTGTTGAAGCAACGAATTATTATTTAGGGAGCAGGGCGAGAAGTGCTTGTGGAAACGGGAATTCGTACAGTAACAAGCTCGGCCACTAAGCCCATCGAATGCGAGGAAAAATAAAGCATTATAATTTTTGCGACAAATTTTTATCATTGTAAGAAATTTTTGTGCCGTTAGGTACAAAATATGAGTAAAAAGATATGATCCCGACACCAAACACTCCCGCAGACGAGTTTTGTTAAAGCAACGAAATATTACCTAGGGAGGAGGACGAAAAGCTCGTGGTGGATATGAGATTTCTATTAACTAAGGAATACTTCAATTTCTATGGAAAATTCTTACTTTTACACCTGTCAGGTGTAAAGACCATGAAATTATTCAAATAATAAGTAGCGACGGTAAAACTATAAGGGAGTATAGTACATCTCTAAATTTGGACTTGTCGGTAGAAGATTTAAAACCGGGCATTTACTATGTTAAGCTTACTGAAAAATCCAGAACAATTCATTTCCTTAAACTTGTTCTCATACGATAAATAGTAATGAAAAATTGGATAGTCTTTATAGGTTTATTATTACCTCTGTTTTGTACAGCACAAAACAGAGGTAATATTTGGTGTTTTGGAGATAGTGCAGGGATTGATTTCAATATCCAGAGTAATCCAATACCCATAAGCACCGGATTAAGGACCCGGGGTAGCTGTGCTTCCATTTCAGATACAACTGGCACTTTGCTTTTTTATACCAATGATCGGTCAGGGTTTCCTGGTGATTACTCTACTCTTGTTTATAATTCATCAAATAATATAATGCCTCATGGCGATTCAATTATAGGCGAAGCATGGTACAATGAAATAATTGTCATTCCAATGCCTGATAACGATAGTTTGTATTATTTGTTCAGTATAAGTACCGCTCTTGGGCCCGGAGGATTATATTATTCGATAATTAATATGAATGCTGATAACGGAAATGGAGATGTGATTTCCAAAAACAATCAACTTCTGACCCTACCCATGACAGATTGTTTGAATGCTGTTAAACATGGAAATGGCAGAGATTGGTGGATAATAGCAAGAAGGTATGATGGAAGTAATGCAACAACTAATAATCAGTTTTATTCCTATTTAATTTCACCTTCCGGAATAACTAATTATCAAGTACAAAATGTAGGATCTATGTTGAATACAGCAATTGCACAACTCAAGTTTAATAGAGAAGGAAATAAAATTGCCTTCTCAAGTATAAAAGGAACTTTAGAACTTTTCGATTTTGACAGATGCAGCGGTACAATTAGTAACCCAAATGCTATTTATTTAGAATTCACAAGTCCTCCTGCACCTTTTAGATTTAGCTGTGAATTTTCGCCAAATAGCGAATATCTCTACGTATGCAACACTCCCGATAGTTCATTTATCTATCAGTATGATTTGAATGCACCTAACATTGCTTTGAGTGAAACTTTAATTTGGAGTATTCCTAAGGAAATTCAAAGAAATTCAGGAGGTCATTTGAAATTAGCTCCTGATAATAAAATATATTTCAGCAGTGTGTATTACAATGGTTTTTTTCCATATCCATATCCTGATTCTGTTTATAATATGTACAACATGAATTTAGGAGTCATCAATTCACCGGATAGCCTTGGTGCTGCATGTGACTTTCAGCCGTATTCATTCTACTTAGGAGGTAAACGAACCTATTGGGGACTCCCTAACAACCCCGATTACGATTTAGGTCCATTACTTGGAAGTCCTTGTGATACGCTGGTTAGTCTTGCTCCACCATTAAATACTATTTCAGTTGCTGATTTATTTGTTTATTATGACATCGGTTGGCAAACAGCTTTTATAAATGCCCATAATATGCAAGGCACAAAATTTAATTTAAAAGTGTATGATATTAGTGGTAAAATTACTTTTGAAGAACATGGAAAATTGAACCCGCCTTATTACACTAAAAATTTAAATTGCACGGGTTGGGCGAAGGGGATGTA
>JBBQVM010000021.1:0-21420 GCA_038211525.1 Bacteroidia bacterium | reverse complement strand
AAATTATTATCGACAATATCCTATAAATGCTCAAATTGATTCTTTGAATAGCAAATACCGGGTATCGTTTTCGGTTTTCGACAGTGTACTTGGTAATGTACAATATTTTAAGACTCCTTATTATGAATATCAGCCTTCACTTGGAAATAATAATGGAGGAGTAGTGGCTTTCTTATCACAAGGTCCTACCACTGATAAGGTGTTTTTTGGCTTTGTAACTTACGATCATGTTTTTCATCAATTTATGCCGGATTTACATGTAGGTGATCCAGCAAACAACCCTACAGTTGACGTGTATGCTCAGGATATTGGATTTGAATATACAATGGAGGATGCTTGGACGGGTTATGATTATAGCAGACTTAAAAAATACGATTTGAATGCACATAATTTTGTTATTACAGGTTCGTGTGGGGATATAAATTGCGGGATTACTTTTTTTTATCCTTGGACAGGTACCATTCATTCTTACGATTGGTTGGATAATGAAGGAAGTATTCGAATATTCGATCCAGCCGCTCACACGATTAAAAATACTAATGTAGGTTGTGATTGGGGGGTTTATATTCAGGATGATTATTGTGCTTCTGTTAGCTCTCCTTGTGCATATGACGGCTTCGGAGCTTATAATCCTGTAACACACCAAAGTGTAGAGGCAAATACTCCAGGTGAATCTTATGGAACAATGGAACGGGGAATATTCAATACTTATGATACTCTGTTTGGAAAAAGTTACTTTGGTTTTTATGATGGGTATTTAAATACTTGGCTTTATGACACACTTTTTCATGCATTTAATACCTCAGTGTTAACAAAGAATCGAATTTTTGCTTTTTTTGATAATACACCTACTGGCTTAAAAGTTTTTATGTATGCGCATAATTTTTCAACACACACTTTAGAAATAGATTCCGCTAGTCTCGTAGGAGGTGGAGGGGGATTGACAATAACCAATAGTACTGTTTCCTGGGTAGATACTTCGGGAACTTATTTGCGCGGTTACAGTGACAGTACCGGCTGGGTGAACGTAGCTAAGAACATCCAACCAGCTTTCCAGCTAACTAATCTTTACTCTTTAACTGGCGAACCTTTAATTCATGTGCGAAATGCGACAGTAGGAACTGATAGTGTTTATTATGATTTTGGTGATGGGGTGACTAGTCTAAATAACACTCACGTACTATGGCATCTCTATGAAGGTGCCGGCCCTTATGAAGTTTGTATTTATGATATGAGTGGAACGATCAGTTCATGTCAGACTGTCTCCTTTCCATGCGTATCAACATACACATTAACAAATTCATGTAATGGATTATGTACTGGATCCATTACTGTCGATTCGTTAGCTTCCGGGTTTCCCTATACTATTTTATGGAGCAATGGAGCCACAACACCTACGATTGACTCACTTTGCCCAGGAGTTTACACCTATACAATAACCGGCAATTCCTGGTGTACCTCAACAAAAACCTTAAAGATTTCCACACCTCAACTTGTTGCTGAGCCAACGATTTCATGTTACGACACTTGCAATTCATCCATTAATGTTTATTTTAACAATGCATTTGCACCCTTAACCTATTTATGGAATAACGGTGATACCTCCGACAACCTGACAAACCTTTGTCCGGGAAATTATACTGTAACTGTTACAGACGCAAATCAATGTGTTCACTCAGCAACTAGCATTATCCCCAATAGTCTTGATATTTCTACTTCATTCACTGCGCCACCGTGTTATTGCTGTGATGGCTGTGCGCTTGCAACAGGTATTGGTGGAACAACTCCTTATTCATATTATTGGGTGGCTCTCTGGGATTCGTCGAATAGCATTTGCGCTGAACCAGCTTATTATGAGGTACACTTAATTGATGCTTATGGTTGCAGAGATACAGGTTATGTTGATATAATACCATGGCCTCCTATGACAATAACCACGACAACTCAAAATCCTTCATGTATAGGTTGTAATGATGGACTAATTGCTATAAATTCAATTACAAGTGGTACCCCGCCCTATACTATCAATTGGTATCCAAATGTAGGAACGATTAGTGGTGATACAATTTATAATTTACCTGCAGGGCCTTACATGATAAGAATATATGATGCTGATGGTTGCGATGAAAGATTTTATGACACTCTTACGGTATTTGTTGGCGAAATGGAATATATAAAAGACAATCAATTTACACTTCATCCCAATCCTGCCAATGATCAAATAGTTGTTTCGTTTGAGAATTCCAAAAACAAGTCTTATATTATTGAAATCCAAAATATACTTGGAGAATCAGTTTTCATAAAAGAGCTTTTTCCAGGTATTACAGAAAATGAAATTGATATAAAACTTTTATTTCCTGGGATATATTTTGTAAATCTTTTTGCTGATGGGATAAAAAGCACAACCATAAAGATGGTGAAATATTGATATGAGATATTTATGACATTATTCATCTTTGCCACAGTTATTTTTTACAAATTGAGGAATCACTATTTTCGTTTCAGTTTTGATAGTCACTACATACCAACTATTCGAAAATGAGGAGCAATTCAACTTTACACTTGTCAACCGCCTCCCTTCTGCGCATAAGCCAACAGGATCGGGCAGGCTTTTCACAGCTCACTTTACTATGAAAAACATCATCTTCGACCTAGGAGCAGTTATTATCGATATCGATTATAACCTCACTGCAAACGCTTTTAAAAAGTTGGGGTTACAACACTTTGATGAAATTTATTCTAAGAAGAAACAGGATAATTTTTTCGATAGATTTGAAACAGGAGAGCTCTCCAACGATGAATTCAGACAAGAAGTGCGTAGTCATTTTACATCTCCAATTACCGATGAACAGATAGATGAGGCTTGGAACGCAATGCTCATTAACATCCCGTTTGAAAGAATGGTATGGTTGAATGAAATTAAAAATAAATATCGAATTTTTTTACTGAGTAATACCAACCGAATTCATGTAACAGCGTTTACCAAAATATTAGCTGATCGTTTCGGAGTTGGTGTGTTTGAGAAAATGTTTGAGAAAATTTATTACTCCTGTAATATTGGAATGCGTAAACCTAACGCCAATATTTTTGATTTGGTAGTGCAAGAAAATAAATTGAATTTAACAGAAACAATTTTTATTGATGATTCCCCACAACACATCGAAGGAGCTCGTAGTTATGGATTAACTGCATTACATCTACAAAATAACTCTAAAGTTGAAGACCTGGTATCGGCGGCAGCGGCCGTAGCAGCGGCGGCGGCAGGGGCAGCGGCAGCAGGTAGCAGGTAGTAGTGGCAGCGGCGGCAGCAGCAGCGGCGGCGGCAGGGGCAGGGGCAGGGGCAGCAGGTAGTGGCGGCAGCGAGTAGCAGCTGCAGCGGCGGCAGGTATTTATTTTTTTGCAATAATATTTGTTGAATCAACCATCGAATTAACCACTGAATCAACTACAAATTAACAACCGAATTAACCATTGAATCAACAACAGAATTATCAACTGAATAAACCATTGAATCAACAACAGAATTAACCATTGAATTAACAACCGAATCAACAATTGAATTAACTATCGAATCAACCATTGAATCAACTACTGAATTAAATCTCCTGACAAAGTTCAATCAACACACCATTAGTTCCTTTAGGATGTAAAAAACAAACTAATTTATTATCTGCTCCCGGTTTAGGTTCCTTATTTAAGAGCACAAACCCTTCCCCTTCCAATCGTTTCATTTCAGCAACAATATCATCCACCTCAAAAGCAATGTGATGAATTCCTTCGCCTCGCTTTTCAATAAATTTTGCTATCGGACTATCGGGATTAGTTGCTTCCAGTAATTCTATTTTATTTTCACCTGTTGCAAAAAATGAGGTAGCAACACCTTCCGATTCCACCAGTTCCATTTTGTAGGGTACCTTACCAAATAGTTTAGTGAACAACAGATTGGATGTTTCCAGGTTCTTAACGGCTATGCCTATGTGCTCAATTTTTTTCATTCGTTTCAGTTGGTGGTGGAGGTTCGATCTTCGGTTTGTAAATATAATGAATGTTCACTGTTTGTTGCATCGGGGGTGGTGTAAGATCGGGCTGTGGTTCCACAGTAATAGTTTGTTGAGGTAATTTCCAATAGGCATTTGGGTCATCGTCGTCCTCCTCTTCTTCAACCGAATTTTCCCACTCATATATTTTTCGTTGAGGACCTTCCAGCCTGTAAACATACGCATATAGCAATCCTGCTAGTGCACCGAACAGATGCGCCTCCCAGGAAACTCCTATCAGCAAAGGGAAAATACCCCAAATCATGCCTCCGTAAAGAAATACTACCAATAAGGAGAGCGCCATTAATCTCAAATCTCGCCTGAACACCCCGCTGAAGAAAAGAAAACTTGTTAATCCATACACCAAACCACTGGCTCCTATATGATAGGCCTCCCTTCCGCCAAGCCAAAGCCAAAATCCGCCAAGCAAATAAACACCTACGAAAACCCTGTATGCCAGACTTTTATAAAAATAAAATAATCCACCTGCCAATACTAATAACGGTAGTGAGTTAGAAATGAGGTGTTTGTAATCGCCATGCACAAATGGACTGGTAATCACGCCTTTTAACCCACTTAACGTGCGAGGAAAAACTCCTAATTCCGTAAAGTAAAACCCCGAATTTACCTCTATGAGTTTAACCACCCACAAAGCTACCACCAGAACCAGCCCGGGAATAAAACTTAAAATAATTCGTTTAACTTCTTTATCCATTGTTTTCAAAGGGTTTGACGTTAACCAAAATCATTCCACCCAAGAAAGTTAAAAGTAAATGTCAGGTTTTTCTGCCCAATAGGCACAAAACTGACAACAATGGGTAATTTTGCAGCTATGAAACCGGAAATCAAAGTTACCAAAATTGCCAGTCTGACCGGTCATTCCGGATCCATTTATGCACTGGCCGATCCACTAAATAATGGATTTATTCTTTCCGGCGGTAGCGACAAAATTGTTGCTCAATGGAATTTGAATGCTCCCGGCGATGGGGAACAACTTGCAAAGACCAATGAGGTAATTTACTCACTTCTTCCAAATGGAGAAACACTTCTGGTGGGTCAGGCTGCCGGAGGAATTCATGTGGTAAATTTGGAAAGTAAAAACGAAATTCGTTTGTTGCAATATCATAAGGCTCCTGTTTTTGATTTGGCGCTTTCTAAAAAACATCAACTTATTTTTACCCTTTCGGGAGATGGAGAATTAGGAGTGCTGGACCGAAACGATTTTTCATTAATAAAAAAATTGCAATTAGGAACCGGGAAATTAAGAGCTGTTGCTGTGAACAAATTGGAATCAATAGTTGCTATCGGTGCTGCTGATGGTAGTATTTACACTTTTTCGTTACCGGAGGTAGCACCTCTCAAACATTGGCAAGCACATCAACCCGGCTTCTCTGTAAACGCGTTGTGCTTTAGTCCTGATGAAAATTATTTATTGTCCGGCTCACGTGATGCGCACATGAATGTATATGATGTTAAAAATAATTTTGAATTAGTAAAATCAATTCCTGCTCACAATTATGCCATCTATGCAATTGCCTATCACCCATCATTAAATATATTTGCAACAGCAAGCCGTGACAAGACTATAAAGTTGTGGGACAGCTCAACCTTTGAGGTTTTGTTGCGCATTGATAAAGAAAAAAATGATGGTCATGTTAATTCCGTAAATAAATTAATCTGGCACCAAGCCTCCGGTCATCTTATCACAGGAAGCGATGATAGATCGGTGATGATTTGGAAGGTAAGTTAAATGATAAATAAAAAATGTAACTTAGCTATCTTATTCAAGTGAACAATTGAAACCAATGTGTTGCTTGCAAAAAGCTTGTCGAAGAATTAAAGTTGCTAAAACCTAATAAGATATTCTCCCTCTAAACCGCTCTCCAAATAACTTTTAACTTTCAACTAATTTTATACCGTGAATTCTAACCTTAACGCCGACGAGTCATCATTAAACAATATAGATCGAGAGATTGAGAAAGTCCTTCGTCCGCTTGATTTCAACGATTTTACCGGTCAAGCGAAAGTTGTAGAAAATTTGAAGGTGTTTGTAAAGGCGGCACAATTACGTTCCGAATCATTGGATCATGTATTGCTGCATGGCCCTCCCGGTTTGGGAAAAACAACCTTGGCGAATATCATAGCGAATGAGTTGGGCGTAAATATTCGTATTACCTCAGGGCCCGTTCTCGATAAACCCGGTGACCTGGCTGGATTGCTCACTAACCTGGAACCCAACGACGTTTTATTTATTGATGAAATTCATCGGTTAAGTCCTGTTGTAGAGGAGTATTTATATTCAGCAATGGAGGACTTTAGGATTGATATTATGATTGATGCAGGACCCAATGCACGTTCGGTTCAAATTAAATTAAATCCTTTTACTTTAGTAGGAGCCACAACACGATCGGGATTATTAACTGCGCCCCTACGCGCTCGTTTCGGAATAAACTCACGACTTGAATATTACGATGCAAAACTTTTACAGTTGATTGTTCTTCGCTCGGCAGAGATTTTAAAAGTTCCAATTGAAGATGCTGCTTCTTTTGAGATTGCAAGAAGAAGTCGTGGAACACCGCGTATTGCAAATTCGTTATTACGTCGTGTTCGTGATTTTGCTCAAATAAAAGGAACAGGTAACATAGATAATCCAATTGTTGAATATTCTTTGAATGCTTTGAATGTTGATGCCCATGGTTTAGATGAAATGGACAATAAAATTTTATCTGTTATTATTGATAAATTTAAAGGTGGTCCTGTAGGAATAAGTACCATTGCAACTGCGGTAGGTGAAGAACCAGGAACTATTGAAGAGGTGTATGAACCTTTCCTAATAATGGAAGGATATTTGGCAAGAACACCAAGAGGAAGAGAAGTCACAGAAAAAGCCTACAAACACCTTGGCAAAAAAAGAACCTCTCCCCCCGGATCTCTCTTCGAAGAACTCTAACCTCCACGCCTCTCTCTGCGCCTCTCTCCGCGCCTCCGCGCCTCTGCGTTCAAAATCCTCTGCGTCTCTGCGTCTCTGCGTTCAATAATCAAATGTCCCTCTCCTCAAAACACAAACAACTCATAAAATCCGAAGCCTCCCGTCTCGGTTTTTTTCATGTGGGTATTTCGAAGGCAGATTTTCTTGAGGAAGAAGCTCCTCGGTTAGAACAATGGCTAACAAATAACATGCATGGCAAAATGTCGTACATGGAACGCAACTTCGACAAGCGGCTCGACCCCCGATTGCTGGTTGACGGAGCGAAGTCGGTGATATCGTTACTGATAAATTATTTTCCTGATAAAGAACAACAACATGCCGATGCACCAAAGATATCACGGTATGCGTATGGGAAGGATTATCATTTGGTAATAAAAGAAAAACTCAAAGAACTTATCGAATTTATTCGGGTTGAAATAGGAGAGGTAAACGGAAGAGCCTTCACCGATTCGGCACCTGTGTTGGATCGTGCGTGGGCTAAAAAAAGTGGGTTGGGATGGGTAGGAAAAAACAGTAATCTAATCCATCCTAAAAATGGTTCCTATTTTTTCATTGCTGAATTAATAACGGATCTTTCTCTAGAGCCCGATGCTCCGATGCAAGATTATTGCGGCACCTGTTCCCGTTGCATTGATGCGTGTCCTACAGGTGCTATAATAAAACCTTATGTTGTGGATGGCAGCAAGTGCATCTCCTATTTTACTATCGAATTAAAGGAAGCAATACCGGTAGAACAAAAAAACACCTTTGAAAACTGGGCTTTTGGTTGCGATATCTGTCAGGAAGTGTGTCCTTGGAACCGATTTTCAAAACCCAATAATGAACCTGCTTTCCGGGCAAAAAAAGAAGTCCTCGAAATGAGTTCTAAAGAATGGCATGAAATTACAGAAGAGGTCTTCAACAAAATTTTTCACGATTCCCCCCTAAAGCGACCGGATTATGAGGGATTGAAAAGAAATTTGGATTTTTTAAAATGATGGGCCGCGAAATAGTGCTGAAGCTCTTTAATAAATTCTTCACTAATATAAATTTGCTCGCAGGAAAAAATTCCTGCAAACTCCTTTTATGGCGGATGAAAAAACTATTTAGAAACGTGTCTGAAAGTCTCGGTAATAATATCCGAATAGCGGTGACCAAAAGTCGCTATGCACCACACCATCAACATTCTTCGCTCATCACTTTTCAGCCATTTAACGGCTTTCTTCAGTTCTTTTTTAAATAATACTCTGTCAAAACTAACTTTTAACAGGATTTCCTTTGTGTACTCAAACATCTCGTATGGGTTTGATTTGGGAAACTAAATTTACTGCCTTAATCGACTAAAAGCAAGAATATTTTGACTAAATATTACATGCCATTGTTGAAAACTTTACCTTATCCCTGATTATCAATTTTTTGACTCATTCCACCTGTAAGATTTGTGCTGTAATCCTATTAGGTCTATGACTCTGTCAACAACTGTTCCTGCTATTTGTTCAATGCTTTGGGGGCGGCTATAGAACGATGGTGAGGCCGGACATATTATGCCTCCTGCTTCAGTTACCATCTTCATGTTGTTTATATGAATGAGGTTCAACGGGGTATCGCGGGTAACTAATACCAATTTTCTTCTTTCCTTCAATATTACATCCGCCGCTCGTGTGGTTAAGTCGTTCGAAATGCCTGAAGCTATCCTACCCAAAGTGCCCATAGAGCACGGACAAATTACCATGGCGCCATAACGTGCTGAACCAGAGGCAAATGGTGCCATAAAGTCGTCTTTTTTGTAAAAGTTGAATGGATAGCTGTCATAGGAATCATTCCCTAATTCGTGTTTCCAAACCGCTTTTGCATTGTCCGACATCATCACACCAACCTGTTCCACCTGTTCCTTCAACTCCACCAGCCGGTCAAATAAAACCTTTGCATAAATGGACCCACTCGCACCACTCACCGAGACCACCAGTTTCAATTTTGATTCATTCATTGAGCGTCTTTATTCTTACCATCAAATTTATACCTCAGCGAAAAAACAAGTGCAGTGTTATATTGTCCTTTGTTAAATCGATAGGTTTGGCCATCAACGTATGCACGTACCGATAGTACGGAGGATTCATACCTGGCATTAAATATTAGTCCTTGTATTAATACTATATTCATTCCTCCCGCCAATCCTAGTTCAAATTTTTTGAATGGATAACTAATGTTTAACTCTCCGTATTCATCTTCTTCCTGCGACGACAGCAATGCACCAAATGTTGGACCTCCTTCAAAGCTAAGTCGTTTAGAATACTTCCATTCAAGTAGCAGCGGAACTTCAAAATAATTTAATCTTAATCGGTAGGATGTATAATCCAATTTATCAGGATTTGCATTTTTTCTACTCCCTTTTTGGAAATACATGATTTCCATTTGCAAATCAAATTTTTGGGAAAGCTCAATACTCACTAATCCTCCTGCAACTATCCCAGCTTTATTAAAACCACTTAGCTGATCCCCTGAAATTTGAGTAGTTGAAATACCTCCAATTAATCCGGCTTTAAATCCCTGACTAAAAACTGTAGAAATATGCAGCAGAAAAAAAAATAGGAATGCTATTCCAAATCGATAAGTAACATTGTTCAGCATACTATTTTTTTAGTAAAAATAAAATTGCATTTCTTAGAATGAACCAAACACTAATTCACAATTTCTTTCTGCTCAACCTGAATAATTTCCTTAGTGGCTTCATCATAAAAATAGGCAACGATAGAAAAATGATTTTCGTTCCAACTTGGATCAAGTGTTGTGGAATAAGTGAGCGTGTTGATGTCTCCCAAATTGGTTGGTGTAACTACAGCTCCATAAGTTCCATTCATCGATCCACGTAATACTTCGCGATGTGTATAAAATTCCACGTCTTCAGGTGTGGCATCATAATCTTTCTGCCAGTTTACAATACTATCTTCTACCATAAACACACACAATTTATAACTTCCGGTAAGGGATTTAAAAAATTCGGTGTTAACCTGAGTCTGAAGTAATCTTGTTGATGTATTGAAGCTATTGGTAATTTCCATATTGATTGGTAATGGACTAGCATCACTAAAAATTGCACTTGCCTCATCTGCCCATTTGGTAGAGGCAATAATGTAACTACCATTTACTTTTCTTCTGTTAACCATTCCATTTGGATTACCTGCAACGGAAATTCCGAAATCGGTATCCAACTCCGTTCCTGCTGTCGTTCTGAAATCGTAAGTGTAATAGGGTGCCGCCGGAGGAAAAGGCGTTGCAAATCCTCCTGCATGAATGGCCATGATAATCAATCTATCACCATAAACAGATTTCAGATCATAAATCGCTCTGGATGCTCGCGGACAATTTCCACATTTATGACCGGTGTAATCTTCTACCAAAACATTTCTGTTTCCTGCCGGTGGTGGTACTACTTCTTTAACGGGTCCTTCCACCTTATCACAGGAGTGCAACATGGCTGTAAGAACTACCAGCAGACTTAAACGGAGTATTGTTTTCATGATGATTAAATATTAATCGTATTTCCTAATTGCTGACTATTCAAATTAAAACGCTATCAAATATACTAAAAACTACTGGTTACTGAAATAGAAAAACCGTTGGAAGCGGGAACATTCCGGCAAACGCCACCAACACATAATAACCCTTCACGTTGTTTCCCATATCCCATTGAAATTCTGTTGGCTCCACGATTGTATCCCATGGAAACATTAGGATAATGAATTCTGTTGGCAACTATTTCATTCCCATAATTATACTCATCAAACACAGCGAAGAACCAATTAGGAGAAATGCTGTATTCAATTAAACCCATTGCCCAGCTTTGATGATCTTGCTTAGTATATAAGTGTTGCAATTCAACCCGAACACTATTGGTTTTATTGATCTTATATTGAATTTCCGCAATACCGATATGAGAATAAATAGTTGAGTAGTTTTCTCCTAATCCCTGAATCACTCCTTTATCATATAACGTATAAATGTAAGTAACAACCAACTTCAGGTCTTTGTTAATTTTTTTCTGCACTTCAACGTTGAACTCTTCGAAGTATTTGCTGTCGCCGATTCCGAAAAACTTACTTTCATAGCCCATCTCATCATTGGTATTGGTGGTATCTAAACCGTTGGCGCGGGAATAATTTAATGCTATGTTAGTTCCATATTCTCCGCCAAGGGAAGTTCCTTTTTTGAAGTTATAAAACAGTTCTCCCTGAAATCCTACTTCACCATTTGGTTGTGTGGCATAGGGATATAACGTAGCGAGCCTATATGTTTGTTGTTTGGTAAGTGCCGGAAGAAAGCTAAGATTTAAATCGTTTCCGGTTGCATCTCTATCAGAACGAAAACTCATATTGTCGATATATTTCGCCGATAAGGAAATACCTAAACCTTTTTTTGAATAGGCCCCGTTGAGATATAATGCCTGACCCGGTTTATAAATTCCTTTCGGATATGATGCCGTTGCATTGATTAATGATGGATCGTTGTACTTGTACGCGTATTCTGAATTCAAACTAAAATTCCCCCTTGTTAATCGCATTCTAGTTGCAAAGGCTAATACATTTTCCGGCAGCTTATATAAATCATTTTGATCCGCCTGATATTTACTCACCACACCACCACCAATTGTTATTTTCGTTTTTGATTTTTCCAACGACTTAATTAAATCCATCAATGCAACTTCACCGTCGAATCCACGAACCAAACCTGCTTTGTCGAAGTAGGTTCTTTGTTGTGCAATAAATGCTTTAAAATAAACGCCATTCCAGGGATTATATTTTAATCTGATTCCATCCATGGCATTATCAATTCCTAATCCGCGCTCTTCGTAACTTCTAAAAATTAATCCGCTTCCAAACTGCTCATAAAAATTTCCAAGCGTTACCTCTAAATTATCAACCGTGTAAGTAGCATATCTATAGGTAATGCCACTGCCTTTATAACGGGTATCGAAACCAAGCAGTGGATTCAAATAAGATTCATACCTAATTCCTGCATTAAAATTACCGCGAGTAAAATTTAAATTACCAAAACCGTTCGATAATATCTTTTCCGGCACTACCGGTGCGCCTATGGTAGAATCTTCCAGGTAGTATTGAGCATCAATTTGGAAATTACCATGAATTTCAAATGGTAGGGTGGTTTGTGCTTGCGCAGATGCAGCAGTTAACATCCCAAAGGCAACAACTATTAGCAGTTTAGGTAGGCTCTTCACCATATCAGATTCTTTTATAGGTTTTCAGGTTGTGAAAATAACCCAAATAGCTTAATTATGCTATTTTATTGGTAACAATTTGGATATCAAATACTTTATTTAGTCCAGCGGTTGGCCTGCAGCCACTTTCTTTACTTTCTCAAAAAGTTTATCCTCATCACCGGGAGCAAAAGAGGTATGTTGATCAACCACTTCTCTTTTTCCATTCAGCAAAAAAGTATGCGGAACCATGTTAACATTCATGGCTCTTTTGAAATCTCCGTTCGGATCCAAATAAACCTCATATTCCCAACCTTTTCCATTAATAAATGGAGCTACAGACGGAATGGTTCGGGCATCATCAATTGACATAGCTACTAGCTTTACTCCGGTTTCCTTTTGCCAATCGGAATAAACCTCATTAATCGCACTTAATTCATTTACACAGGGTTTACACCAGGTGGCCCAGAAACTTAGGATGATTGGTTTGCCATCATTTTCCAGTTGATCGGTGCTGATTACCGATCCGTCCAGTGCTTTAATATTTACGGAGGGGATACCTGTTTTAGCTGTTTTATCTTGTGCATACAGCGTTGAAATAGTTAAAAAGCTGATCAGTATTAAGGATACTACGTTTTTTTTCATGAGCTTTCAGATTGTTTATGGGGTTAAAGTTATGAATTAATTTCGCTGGGCGGAAGCAATTATACTGCCATTATTAATTCCTTGTCAGCACCTGCTTCTTAAACCAACGAGGCAGAATAACGGCACCTATAAATAAGTAGGGGTAATAACTAATTAATCTCCATAGCAGGGCAAGAGAGTCGGAAATCCCCTCTGGTGTAAATTCACCAAGAAAACGAGAGAAGATAACCTCAGCAATACCACTTCCACCCGGGGTTGGGCTCACCAATAAGATGATCCACATTACCAGTTGACGGGCATAAATAACCATATTTTCATAGAAGCCGTGATGCACAAAAGCCATAATGATAAAGTTGATCACCATATATCGGGCTGTCCACGAAAAAATAGTAGCACCAAATGACTTAATCCAATAAATAGCCGGTTGACCTCTAATTTCGCCCGAAGCTATAATCATATCATTCCCGGTATTGGAGGCATTATTTTTCCATCTTCGCAAAAGCGGCAATGAAAAAACCTTCAGCAACAACCATTTCACAGCTCTTGGATTAACGAATAGCGAATAGGCAACAATAATTGTATATGCTGAAATGATTCCATATCCTAACCAGAAAAAATAATAGATACTTCCGGCTTCTGTAATTAACGATGCTGAAGAAGAATCGAGTGAAATAAACAGGTTTGCTTTACCAACAAAAATAAATACTAACGGTACCGCCAATACGAAAAAAAGTTCGTCGAGGAAGGAGGTAGTAAGTACCACCGCAATACTCCTTCCCATATTTACTTTTTCTTTGTTAAGGATAAAAAAAGCAAGTGCCGTTCCACCCACCATAGTTGGGGTTATTGCCGATGCGAATTCCCATAACATGATCACCGGAAAGCTGCGGCGCCAGGTAATAAGATCGCCCGATAAAACTTTAATGCGATACATGTAAGAGACATCACGGACGGCCATCATAACTACAGCCGCTATAATCCAAAGTGTAGTATAAACAGTCCAGCTTATTTGTTCATATGCTTCGCGATCAAAATTTGAAAACAGCAGGTAGAGTACAACGCCAAGGCCGATTAAGACCGGCAGAATAATTTTTCCGGGCCTGAAATTTTTAAGAATCTCATGCCCGTCAATTTGCATCTGCAGGTGCCTGATTTACATCTGTTAAATAAAAATTATTGAATCCTTCACTAATTTGAATAAACACTAACTTAGATTGAATCAGATCAAGCAACGCAAGGAATGTAAAGCAAGCATGTATTTTCGACTGACAAGCAGAGAAAACATCGAGGAAAGAAACATTAGATTTTAATCGTACCAGTCGTTGGATATTATCTTTCTCCTGGTCGATGGTAAACGCGTATTGCACTACCGTATGGCTTACTCTGGCTTCGCTGTGGCGGAAACGTTCCATCACTTTTTCAAAGGTCATCATGAGCTTAAACAAAGTCAATGCATTCAATTCAGATGAATAATTGGATCCATCAGCCTTCATGGCAATATTTGATAATTCAAAAGGAACGTTCCCTCGTTCAATTTTCAGCGACCGGTCCTCCTCCATCTGTTTGAGTTCTGCAGCAGCTTCTTTATACTGTTTGTATTCGAGCAGTTGTCTCACCAGATCCTGTCGGGGATCAATATCATTTCCCAACTCATCTTTTACCAATCTTGGCAATAACATTTTGGCTTTGATGCGCATTAACGTGGAAGCTACCAGAATAAATTCGCTGGCAAGTTCAATGTTCATATTATCTGCATCGTGGATGTAATCGAAGAAATCGTTGGTAATATTTGAAATAGGAATATTGTGAATATCGAGTTCGTCGCGTTCTATAAAAAAAAGCAACAGATCGAAAGGACCTTCGAACTGTGGCAACTTTATTTCGTACTGATTTTGAGGGATAACTGCTTCCAAAAGGGTAAGTGTTGAATGAGAAACAAAGATACCGATTCCACTCAAAATAACCGCCATTTTTGAACATTTAATCAGCTTTTGTTGTTTTAGCCTAAAGAACTCCTATTTTTGTCAAATCATTAATAATCAATATGAAAAAGATTTACCATCTGGCTAATTGTACTACCTGTCAACGGATTATTAAAGAATTGAAGCCGGGAAAAGATTTTATACAACAGGATATCAAGTCCGAACCTATTACCGAAAAGCAAATCGATGAGATGGCAAAGCTATCAGGCAGCTACGAATCCCTTTTCAGCAGGGTGGCATTAAAATACCGGTCTCTGGGTCTGAACGAACAAACTTTGTCGGAAAAAGATTACCGTAAGTATATCTTACAAGAATACACCTTCCTCAAAAGACCCGTTTTTATTATCGGAAAAATAATATTCATCGGTAATTCTCCAAAAAACGTTGCAGCAATAAAGTTGGTCCTCTCCACGACCTAAGATATTAGGAAATAAATCTACTATACGTTTCAGCCAACAGCCACTGCCTACTTTTTCCTACCTTCGTCGGCGCTTTAAAACACCTAGTGAAAAACAAAAGTCTACTAGCTCACCTTTCCGTATTTACTGCCAACTTAATTTATGGCGCCAACTATTCCATTGCTAAAAAGGTGATGCCTGAATTTATTCACCCTTTCGGATTTATATTTATCAGGGTTCTTTTTACGGCATTCGTATTTTGGTTGATCAGTTTAGTAGTTAAAGAGAAAAAAGTAGCTCGCGAAGATTTTATTCGACTCTTTTTTTGTGCTTTGTTTGGAGTTGCGATTAACCAATTATTATTTTTTAAGGGACTCGATTTAACCTCCCCAATTAATGCATCACTCATAATGACCACTAACCCGATAATGGTATTGATGGTTGCAGGCATATTGATTCGTGAAAAAATTACTTTCCAAAAAATTATAGGTATTGTTATTGGTATCAGCGGAGCCTGTTTATTGCTGTTATGGGGCAAAAACTTTTCCTGGAGTCAGCAATCGGCACTAGGCGATTCGCTGGTATTAATCAATTCGCTCTCCTTCGGAATTTTTCTGATAATCGTAAAACCACTCATGCAAAAATACGATACAATTACTGTGATGAAATGGGTATTTTTATTTGGTGCTTTCCTTGTTACTCCATTTGGATATGGTGAATTTCGGGAGGTTCAATGGCAGACGTTCGCCACTGAAACCTGGCTGTCTGTAGCCTATGTAGTTATTGCAACAACTTCCATTGCCTATATGCTAAATACCTACGCATTGAAAAATTTATCCCCGTCCTCTGTAAGTATTTATATCTATTTACAACCGCTATTTGCAACATTTTTTGCAATTTTGCTGGGTAAGGATCAGCTTCAGGCCCTACACTTCATTTCTGCTGCATTAATTTTTACAGGAGTTTACCTGGTTTCATCGGTTGGGCTAAAAGAAATGAGAGAGAAGTTAATATCAACAAAAAAAAGTTAATTTTACAACCTAAATTTTATTGCTATGATTAGGTCAATGACTGGTTTTGGTAAAGCTACCGGAAGTGCAGGTAGTAACATGATTTCTGTTGAGGTTAAATCACTCAACAGTAAATTTTTGGAATTGAATCTTCGATTACCTACTGTTTATAAGGATAAAGATTTGGAACTTCGGAATGAGATCAGCAAAAATGTAGAGCGGGGAAAAGTAGACTTTATTGTTACCATTGAACAGGTGCCCGGCGCTCGCAAAAGTGTTTTCAATAAAGAAATGATCAAGACGTATTTTGACGATTTTGGATCGCTCAAAAAAGAACTTAAATTGAGCTCCGACGATTATCTGAATATAATTATGCGATTGCCAAATGTTTTGAACCTGGAAAAAACGGAAGCCGATCCAAAAGAATGGAAAACAATTGAAACACTTAGTCGGAAAGCTTTAAAAGAGTTCAACGAATTTAGAGCTAAAGAAGGCAAGGCTTTGCAAAAGGATTTTGAGATGAGAGTAAATGCCATCAAAGAAAACCTGAAGAAGATCGAAAAAATTGAACCCGATCGAATTAAATCCATTAAAGAACGAATTAATAAGGGTCTTGATGGACTGGATGAATCGGTGATGGTTGATAAAAACAGGTTTGAACAAGAACTCGTTTATTATATAGAAAAAATAGATATCTCTGAAGAAAAAGTTCGTCTCCGCTCTCACCTCTCTTTCTTCATGGATACGCTCAAAGAAGCAGATTCTAATGGGAAAAAATTAGGATTTATTATTCAAGAAATTGGTCGCGAAATAAATACTATCGGTTCAAAAGCCAATGACGCACTCATTCAACGTAATGTGGTGGTGATGAAAGATGAACTGGAGAAAATGAAAGAACAAGCTGCAAATATTATTTGATACCGGTTGTATGAACTAATTTGCCGTTTGGTTTAGTAAAGCGGCTGGCTATTGTGTTGATGTGTAAATTTAAAATTCCTAATTTTTAGTTAAATCTAAAATGACTCCTAAGCTCATCCTCTTTTGTGGTCCCTCGGGAAGTGGAAAAACCACTATTGTGCAGCATCTGCTTTCCAGATTCACCAAATTAAGTTTTTCTGTTTCTGCTACCACCCGTATTAAAAGAAGTAATGAGGTAAATGGTGTTGATTACTATTTTATAAGTGCGGATGAATTTCGTGATAAAATTCAAAATGACGAATTTTTGGAATGGGAAGAGGTTTATACTAATGGATTTTATGGTACGCTTCGCTCTGAAGTAAATCGTATTGCTGAGTTGGGAAAAGTAGCAATTTTTGATGTGGATGTAGAGGGTGGAATTCATATTAAAGGACGCTATGGAAAAAATTTGCTTGATGTTTTTGTTCGTCCACCGGCATTGGAAGATTTGCATAATAGGTTAGTGGCTCGAGCATCGGAAACTCCGGAAAGTCTTGAAAAAAGAATTTTAAAGGCAGAACATGAAATTACTTATGAAGACCGGTTTAATCATATAATTATTAATAAAGATATGCAGGTAGCTTTCGCGGAAGCGGAAAAATTGGTGGTAGATTTTTTGACTGAATAGTTATTCATGACTGAAATAAAATTTTAGTAATTATGAAAACAGGTCTCTTCTTTGGTTCATTTAATCCTATTCACAATGGCCATTTGGTGATAGCCGGATACATGGCTGAATTTACCGATCTGTCGCAGGTTTGGTTAGTCGTTTCTCCTCACAATCCACTCAAACCAGCGGGCTCCCTTTTACAGGATCATCACCGTTTCGAAATGGTACGAATTGCCATCGGTAGCTTTCGTTCACTAAAAGCATCCAAAGTGGAGTTCGTTTTACCAAAACCCTCCTACACTATAAACACCCTCACCTATCTCCATGAACAGCATCCGGAACATGATTTTGTTTTAATTATGGGAAGTGATAATCTGCAGTCGTTTAAAAAATGGAAAAATTGGGAACAAATTCTTGAACACCATGAGCTCTACGTATACCCACGACCCGGATATGATGGCGGTGAATTAATCAACCATCCAAAAGTAAAAATAATTGAGGCTCCTTTGATGCAACTCTCCTCTACTTTTATCCGCAAAGCCATCCACGACAAAAAAGATATTCGCTACATGTTGCCCGAATCGGTTTATCACTATTTGGATGAGATGAATTTTTATCGAAAATAAAACGTGATTTTTAGAAAGGATTCATCTCTCTAAGTTACAAATTTCAAATGTGAAGATGTTTTGGGTTTGGACAATACAATAAAACAAACAATTAATAAATCACCATCGACCTCATAGATATTGATGCCAATACATTTTTGTCGTTAAAAAATTCTATTTTTTCGTTTTTTTGCTGGAGGGCCAATGTATACAACAAGGGTAAAAAATGTTCATTAGTGGGTACCGATAAATCTGCCATGCTTCCAAAACGATGGTAATTAATAATGGCGTCGTGGTTCCCATCCTTAATTAATTCGGCCAATTTTAAATCGAATGCTGCTGCCCATTCGTATGCCTGATTATTAAACCGCATCAGCCGAAGATTGTGAACCATATTGCCACTGCCAATTATTAACACCCCTTTCTTTCTCAGGAATTGCAGTTCTTTTGCCAAATCATAATGCCATTGTGGAGGCTTGGTATAATCGAGACTCAGTTGGAATGCAGGTATATTGGCAAGAGGAAACATTCTGCATAGTACCGACCAGCTGCCATGATCTAATCCCCAGTCAAAATCGGATTCGATATGGGTATTGGTAATTTCAGAGGCGGTCATTTCTGCAAAAACCGGACTTCCGGGAGCAGGGTATTGAAAGCGGAACAATTCATCAGGAAATCCCCCGAAATCATGGATGGTTTTGGGTACTTCCATCGCTGTCACTCTCGTACCGCTGGTCTCCCAATGTGCTGAGATACATAAAATAGCCTTCGGGGCTGGGAGGTGCTTACCTAGCTCCATCCAGTTCCGAGTAAATTCATTGACTTCAATAGCATTCAAAGGGCTCCCATGCCCAATAAAAAGCACCGGCATCGGCAGATCCTGCTCCGTTAGCAGCTTTAAATTGTTAAATAATGCTTTTGTTTCGTTCATGGTAAACCCCTAAAATCACAAATTTTAATAATCTATTCCCTGGTTAAATAAAAGTTCAAAATTACTACTATTCATGCTGACAATGCCTATTTTCAATCATTTACAAATATTTCAATGGAAATAACTGCCTTTGAAAAAAGAAAGTTTTCTATTTTTACTCTCCTTTTTAGTATCATTGTACTACATTTTTGAAATTATGTCGAACGTAAAAATATTAATAGTAGACGACGAGGAGGATGTGGAGCTCTTATTCCGACAAAGGTTCCGTAAAGAACTGAAAGAGGGCTTATTCAACTTCCATTTTGCTTTTTCCGCGGAAAGTGCATTAGAGTTTTTAAATACCTTACAACCATTTGATGTTGTTTTGGTTCTTTCCGATATTAATATGCCCGGCATGAACGGATTAGAATTACTTCGCTTAATTAAATCTCAATTTAATGATTTGAAAGTAATCATGGTTACCGCGTATGGTGATGAGGCAAATCATTCCACTGCTATGGAATATGGCGCTGATGATTTTATTACCAAGCCGGTTGATTTTACTTTACTTAAAGAGCGAATTCAACTAATAAATAGGTAATTTATTTTCTTTGAATCACCTTCATCGCTTCTCTTCGACTCAATGGCATCAGGTGATTTTCCTGTACATAAGTGGTCACAAAAAAGGGATCTGTTTTTGAATATTCTCGTAGTATCCATCCAATAGCTTTTTGCACAAAAAACTCTTTCGAGGAAGACAAACGGTCAATATATTTCAACAATAAATCGAGATCTAAAGCATTTTTATATTTCAACTGAAACAGGATACTCATTCTTTGTAGCCAGATATTTTCCGAACGATTCCATTTATCGCTGACCTTATTAATTTGGTCGGGGTATTTTAAAAACCAGGGACCTGCTATCTGCGAAGCTATAGCATCAACCGTGTCCCACCATGAGTTATGTGTTACAAGATATTCTAAAAAAGGAGCATCTTTTTCTGTTCTGTTTTTCTTTGTTTTTATAAGCAATTCCATAGCGAAATAATGAAATTCTCTTTGCGGAAGTGTCCATAGTTCTTTCACAATTATTTTAATTTCTTTCTCGTCAGCAATTGGATTGTTTCTTAAATAAGCAATACTCAATTCTCTTCTTTTCTCCGATTTAATTCCAAAAAATTCAAATTTATCCCGCATGTATTTTTTCATGGGAATTGCGATACTGCTATTTCTGTTAGCATCAAATATTTTATAAATACCTTTTATGTAAGGATGCATTTTAGAAATTTTTTATGAAATTTTTAAACCGTTTTCAATCGGTCTTTCTGTTTGCAACAGCACTACTTTACCATCAGTCTGAACGGCTCCTAAAACCAAACATTCCGAAAAAAAACCGGCAATTTGTTTAGCAGGAAAATTCAAAACAGCAACCACTTGTTTTCCTAACAGGTCTGCTTTTGAATAATGATCGGTGATTTGTGCTGATGATCTTTTAATCCCCGACTCACCAAAATCTATTGTTAACTGATATGCAGATTTTCGTGCTTCCGGAAAGTCACTAATCTCGATAATAGTTCCGGTTCTGATCTCAATTTTTTCAAAGTCGTTCCAGCTTATTGTAGACATAAATTTGAATTTTACCTCTACGAAAGTAACGATTAATTTTTGAAATTTAAAGGAGGTAATTTTAGAGCTTTTAAAATACACTCCCCCCACTTTTTAATGAGAAAATAATGTAACTTAATTAAATAGTTTCTATTTTCGCACGGATAATGAATTGAAACACATGTCAAGAGTATCATTTAAGAAAACATATCACAATCTGTATGAAAAGCAGAAATTCCAGAGCGTACTGTTGTTTATTTCATTAATGGTTCTGGAAGTTTTATTTTTGTATGCTTGCATGGAACAAATTCTAGCCAACAAGCCTTGGGGGATTAATCCGTCGCACACGTGGCTATTAATTGTACTTACTCTTCTTATTCCTACTCCACTTTTAATTGGATTTTATTTGGCCCGACTGGAGACCGTGATTAATGAAGATGGTATTTTTTACCGTTGGGCTCCATTCCGTAAATCGTATAAAA
>JBBQVM010000020.1:0-21947 GCA_038211525.1 Bacteroidia bacterium | reverse complement strand
TCCGCAGGTGTGTGGACGTTGAGTGATGCCGAAATCAAATCAGTAGAGAATGGGGTTGCAAATGTTTTGTATCAGGATAGAAGTAGCTTGAAGGCGAGAATCCATCAATCAGTGTGGGAATTTCATCATAAAGGACTTAAAGGTGATCCTGGCGGACACTCCATCACACAGCGCTTCGAATATTGGAGAGCAGCCATAGGAATTATAAAACAAAATACATGGTTTGGTGTTGGCACGGGCGATGTACCGAAGGCTTTTGAACTCCAATATGATTTAATGAACAGTTCCTTGGAAAAAGTATGGCGCTTGAGATCTCACAATCAGTATTTATCCATTGGGGTTGCTTTTGGGATGTTTGGCTTAGTCTGGTTTTTGATCTCTTTACTTTATCCGTTAATTATCAGCACAAAACGAAACGATTTCTTATACCTATCCTTTGCGTTAATTTCCTTAATTTCGATGATCTCCGAAGATACCCTGGAAACACAGGCCGGCGTCACCTTTTTTGCTTTATTCACCAGTCTATTCCTGTTCGTTAACCCCAATTTAGAGGGTACTGACGGAAAAAAGACGCTCCATGAGGAGTAGCTAGGGTAAATTGAAGAACGTGCCGGAATCAGATCGGAACGAATAGTAATTTACCACCAACAGGCAATCGAAATTTATTAAGAGAAATGTCAGGGATAACAAGCAGATTTTCAGAAGCCGATACTTTATACGGCAATGCTGTTGCTTTACTTTCAAAAGGTGAGGTGGCTAAGGCTGCTGCAATTTTAACAGATATAAATTCGCGTTTTGATACTTATGTGAAGGCTTGGTTTGAATTGGGTAATATTATTCAATATCACCTCGAAGATTTTAATGCCGCCGCTGAAATGTATCGCAAGGCAATGCAATTGAATCCTGCATTCGCGCCTGCATATCTTGGCTATGCCGATGTATTGTTTACTCAGGAAAAATTCGCTGAAGCAAATGCTATTGTGAACCAGGCGTTGGAAATTAAAGGAGTACGTAAAGATGTTGCGTTGTATAAAAGTGGTATGATCATGGAAAGTCAGGGACGATACGATGAAGCAATGGAAACCTACAGAAATGCTTTGCTCGTGTCATTTTCGGATGAAGAAATAGCTAAATGTGAAAAAGGAATTGCACGGTGTACCATTAAAATAAGGTACAAAGATGGGCTACCTTAACTAAAAACTGATTTAGGCTCTTGCCAATTTTCGGTAGAATAAAGGTCGGGTAGAAAAATAGTAAATAGGGTATTTTTATCTTCACCCCCCGAAAACTCAATATATCCACCCAAACGGTCAATCGCATTTTTAACAACATATAACCCTAGGCCGTTACCTTTAGAAGAGGCATGGCCCCGGTTGAACATGGTAAAAATATTGCCCCTGGTTTTATCATCGAATCCGCAACCATTATCTTCAATTTGTATTTTTACGCCATGCATATAATCATGCACATTAATAGAAACAAATGAATTGTTTTCAGGCTTTTGGTAACGGATCGCATTATCAATTAAATTTTGTAATACCGAAGATAATAATTTTCTGTCTGTTCGAAGCTCTTTGTCATTTTGAATAATTACTTTTATGCAAATAGCATCAAAGCTCTCATTCGTTGAAAGTGTCGAGAGGATTTCATCAACCTCCTGTTTAAAATCGATCAGTTCTGGAAATATTTTTTCTCTTTTTATTCGCACTACATTCAACATTTCATTTAGCATCCTATCCAGTTTCTCTGTCGATTGCCTGATCATTTGAACACAAGGGGTGCCTTGTTTTACATCTTCATCGGTTTCAAGCAAATTAATCAATCCAAGAATCGATGCCAAAGGACCTTTGAGGTCATGAGATGATTTATAAATAAAGGTATTCAATTCCCGTTGCGCCAGTTGAAGCTTTTCTTCGGTATTTTTTCTGTCGCTGATGTCGGAATAAGTAACGAGCAAACCATTAAAATCCTGAATTTCATTTTTTATCACCGAACAATTAATCATGCACCATCTCTTCTGTCCCGCTCTTGTGGTAATTTGAATTTCGTATTGGTAGGCATGTTGAGCATCATTTGCTTTCGCAGATGTATCTTCAATAATAATATCTAAAAAAGTTTCAGATAGAATTTGCGATGGTAATCGTTTATTCAAAATTTCTAAATAACTGAATCCGCTAAGATCCAGGAATCGTTGGTTGGCAAATTTTAGAACACCTGATTTTTCAAGATAGATCAACCCCTCGTTCATTGTCTCCAACAGGTTTTTATAATCCTGTTCCTGTTTCTTTATGGTTTCTTCGGCTTTTTTCTGCTCAGTAATTTCTGTATGCGTTAGCAGGGAACCGCCAACTTGTCCATTTTCATCAAGTAGCGGTGTTCCTTTCACTTTAAACCACACTATCTTTCCCGATTTTGTTTTAAAGTGAATTTCTATTGGATTTTCATCCTTCAATAATTCACCAACAATATTTTTACCATAATAGGGATCGTTTTCAGAGAGTAAACTACTTAAATCACGACCAATAAGTTCCTGTTCATCAAAACCGGTTGTCTCAATAAATTTGCGATTCGCAAAACGCACCTTGTTTTCATTATCAATAAACATCACTCCCTCATTAATTCTTTCGAGTAAAAGCCGGTATGCATCTTCTGATTTTTTTACCTGCTGTTCAGCAAGTTTGCGCGCATCAATATTTCTTACAAAAAATGATACTCCTGCAATAGTTCCTTCTGTTGAGCGTATAGGGTTCACCGATAATTCAATGTCGTGATTACGATCGGAAAATTTTAATTGGTTCTCCACCCGGAATTGTTCTCCATTAATTCCGCGATCAAAAATTTCTTTGAACCATTTGCGGTAGGCGGAAGGAATGGTATCAAGCATGTTCATTCCGGTCTCAGGCTTAATGCCCGAAAGTAGTTCCATGCTTTCGCGAAAACGACTGTTAAGTGTAATATAATTTAATTGAGCATCTACTGCCCAAATACTGTCTTTTGTGTTTTCAATGAGGGCTTCATTATTTGCTTTAGATCTCTTCAATTCACTTTCTATCCGCTTCCGTTCAACGGCATACAAAATAGAGCGAGAAATTAAAATTGGGGAAATTTCACTTTTTAATAGGTAATCCTGAGCGCCTTCGCGTAATGCTTCCAGAGCCAGTCGCTCATCCTCGTTGCCGGTTAAAATCACAACGGGTACCGATGGCATCCCGGCTTTAATTTGTCGAAAAGTGGCAATTCCAACGCTGTCGGGAAGTGTTAAATCTAGAAAAATGATATCCGGTAACTCCGTTTCACAAATCCTCAAACCTGCTGCTACACTTTCCGCTACTGTAAACTGAGAAATCTTGATCTCCGATTGCTTCAACGTAAGTTGAAACATGCTGGTGTCGACTAAGTTATCCTCAATTAGTAAAAGGTTGTACATCATTAGAAGTTTTTGGTCATGTTTTTAAACGCGACTCAAACTGACCAACTTAATACGCTAAACGGGGTAGGAAAGGTTTCAAAAAAGCCTTATTTCCAATGCTTTCAACCGAAATAAGCGGAAATAAACCGATATAAATTAAAATCTGGACTATCCGATTGTTTTTCAAGATCGATCTGGAATTGCTTCAGATCTATCTTTTTCAGCATATAACTTTGAGCTATTCGAACGGCCTTATTGAAAAGTAAATTTTGGTTAATTTGGTGAAATCCTTTAGCTGAATGGTGTTTCTGAATGCTTTCGGCTAACTCACTAATTCCGATTTGTGTTGTAGCCACGGTTTTGATTACCGGTACTGCCCACCCGGAATTTATCCGTTCATGTAAAGTAGTTTTTAAACTTGTTGTTAACCTGTCAACTCCTTCGCGATCAGCTTTGTTCACCACAAAAATATCACCTATTTCCATGATCCCTGATTTTATGGTTTGTATTTCATCACCCGATTCAGGAACAAAAACCACCACCGTTGTATCGGCAAGTGCCGCTATTTCTACCTCACTCTGACCAACTCCAACCGTTTCAATAATAATATAATCAAATCCGGCCGATTTTAAAACATCCGTAATCTCAATCGCCTTAGCTGATAATCCTCCAAGAGCACCTCGAGTTGCCAGAGAACGAATAAAAACGTTGGAGTTATTAAAGTGTTCAGTCATCCGCAGCCTGTCGCCAAGTAACGAACCTTGCGTGAATGGTGAAGTAGGGTCAACAGCTAACACCGCTATTTTGCAATCTTTAATTGTTGCTAATAGGTGCGAAGTAAGTGCACTTACCAAAGTGCTTTTACCGGCTCCGGGAGGACCGGTAATACCAATGACCGGAATAGTTCTGTTTATTGGTAACTGTTGCAATATTTCCATAGCTCCATCGGAATCATTTTCGACAATCGAAATGCATCGTGCTAATGCCCTTCTATCGCCCTGGTGGAGCATTTTAATAAGTTCAGAAATATTCATCATCAGTGTTAAATTAACATTTTATCTTAAAAGGTATTATTGGAAATAATTCTTCTGTGGTAATTAATTTGACCAAGATGATAACTCAAATGTGCTGTGAGATGAATGAGCACATATTCAGTAGTTTTTTGCTGTCCGGCGAATTCTTTTGGGAAATTCTTTTGCAGGATGTCCGGTGATGCCTGATCAAGGGCAGTTGAAACTTCCTGCACACACAATTTTATTAATTCATCCAATTCATCAAGACTTAAATTAGTAGCAGAAAACTCTTTTTCGCGTTGACGTTCATAACCTGAATTTCCGATTTCTTGTCCTATAAAAGCCCGCAAATTACCAATGAGATGAAGCGTCAGATTGCCACCGTTATTGGCAATTCCCGGAATAGGCTTCCACATGTCAGCAGGATGGGTATACAAATGCAATTCCTCTTTGAGCTTGCTGAGGTCGCGCAGAAGCATGGTTTTAATGGAATTAATCATATTCGGGTATTTTTAGATAGCGCAAAAATACTTTGTTTTCTTGTAAGAAGTGTGATGGTTCAAATTTGTTGCTTTAACACCTCATATGTAAGCTTCTTTTAAGGATTTCCACTTCCCTTTGACCGCTTTTTAGTTACTTTGTAACCTTCATTTCTGATGCGTCCTCATATTGTATAATAAAATTGAGAGGAAATGATTGGAAGTTAATTATAGATGAAATTTTTGACTAATTCGTTAGTATGAGCAAATTTGGTGAACACATAGATGCTATTTTAGAAACCATGCCGGATACCCCCGGTGTTTACCAGTTTTTTAGTAAAGCAGGGCAGATTATTTATGTTGGTAAGGCCAAAAACCTTCGCAAAAGAGTGTATAGTTATTTCATTAAAGAAGTTCATGAAAATGGAAAAACTGCCATTCTGGTAAAAAATATTTCTGATATTAAATATGTCGTTGTTGAAACGGAGCAAGATGCCTTGTTGCTGGAAAATACGCTCATCAAGAAACACCAACCCAGATATAATGTACTGTTAAAAGACGACAAAACATTTCCCTGGATTTGTATTAAAAAAGAACAATTTCCGAGAGTTTTTCTCACTAGAAAATTAATCAAAGATGGTTCTCGATATTACGGACCCTACACCTCCGTAAAAATGATTTATACTTTACTGGAACTGATAGAAAGTTTATTTAAACTTCGCAATTGTAACCTGGTTTTGTCAGATGATAATATTGAAAAGAAAAAATTCCGTGTTTGTTTGGAATACCATGTAGGAAACTGTCTGGGCCCATGTGAAGGATTGCAGAATGAACAAAATTATGCCGATTCTATTCAGCAAATTAAAAATATACTTAAAGGAAATATTAACTCTGTTATTAATTACCTCCAAGAGCTAATGCAAACCCACGCATCCAAATTTGAGTATGAGAAAGCGCACCAAATAAAAGAGAAAATAGATTCACTTGAAAATTACAAAAGCAAATCAGTTGTGGTAAATCCCTCCATTCATAATGTGGATGTATTTACTATTATTGATAAGGGAAATTCCGGATATGTGAATTTTCTTAAAATTATTAATGGCTCCATCATTCAAGCTCATACATCGGAACTAAAAAAGAAACTGGATGAATCTCCTGGTGAATTACTCGCAATTGCCATTCAGGAATTGCGATTGAGATATCACAGTAATGCAAAAGAGATTGTTGTAAATATTTTGCCTGACACAGAAATAGCTGCTGTTTCTTATGTGATTCCTAAAATTGGAGATAAAAGACATCTCGTAGAGCTCTCTTTAAAAAATCTTTTTTATTATATCAGAGAACAAGAATCAAAGTACGATAAACTCGATCCTGAATTTAAAACAGATCGGATCATGAATCAAATGATGGCTGATTTAAGAATGAAAGAGCAGCCCAGATTGATTGAATGTTTCGATAATTCTAACATACAAGGGGCTTTTCCGGTGGCTGCAATGAGTGTATTTAAAAATGGCAAACCCTCCAAAGCCGATTACCGACATTATAATATTAAAACTGTTGAAGGACCAAATGATTTTGCCTCCATGGAAGAGGTGATTCTGCGAAGGTATAAACGATTGATCGAAGAAAATCAACCTCTTCCCCAACTCATAGTTATTGATGGTGGTAAAGGGCAACTGAGCTCAGCAATTGAAAGTCTGCGAAAGCTTGATCTTTACGGAAAAGTTACCATCATTGGAATTGCAAAGAAACTGGAAGAAATTTATTTTCCCAATGATCAGGTGCCATTGTATCTTGATAAAAAAGGGGAGACGTTAAGAATACTGCAACAAATTCGCGATGAGGTTCACCGCTTTGGAATAACGCATCACCGCAACCGACGAAGCAAGGCATTTACCTCTTCTTCCTTAGCCGAGATAAAAGGTATTGGTGATCAAACTGCCACAGCACTGCTGCGTCATTTTAAATCGCTGAAAAGAATAAGAGAAGCTACCAAAGATGAATTAGCCGAAGCAGTTGGAGTTGCTAAAGCTGAATTGGTGTTCAACTTTTATCACTCTGATGAGGCGATTAATGAAGATGCTAACGAATCAGATAATGCGAAAAGTTAAAGTTTGATAGAAACCGGTTTTCCGAAATAAGCGCTTTTGCCCGACATATCCACCTGACTAATTCGGTACCATGTTTCAGGTTGGAACGAACCACTGTCAATGAATGAATATTTTGAAATAGTATCTGCTCCTTTATTGTCTTTTACATATCCTGCAAACTCAAATTGAGTTCCATTTTTAGATCTTTCTATTACAAAATAATTTCCGTTGGGTCCTGACGGTGCGTTCCACGAAAGTTTAACAATATTACGTTCGTGCAACACACTAATTTTGCCGGTAACAGGTGCTGCATCTGCTATGGTTTCTCCGGGTACTTTACGGATGCAGGTAGTGAGATCACCATTCGATAATTTCCAAAATTCATCATTGCCATCGCAAACAAACGCCACTCTGATTTTGAAATTACCTCCTGCAGGTACCAAAATGGAATCGCGAAGACTTAATAATTCTTCCATCTCGCTTCCTTTAATTGTTTTGGTTACTTCTGTTTTGCCATTGATATAATAAAAAATCCAGGCAAAATCATTGTCATCCAGGTTTCCACTACTTCTAAGACGTATATTTATATCAACTAATCGGTCCGCATCGCCTGCTTTTCCACTCACTGCGGAAAGGGGAGAATAGAAATTGCAGGAATTTTTCCGCACTACCCAGTCACTTTGGTCCTGAACACCACATGAAATGGAGTACGACGTTTTGTCGTTGATGTTAAAACTGTAAACCTGGCCGCAATCCTGAGCCTGGATGATTAACGATTGCAGAACAAGCAAGGTGCTGATGATGAAAGCTTTCATGTCTGGTAATTATGGGGTTTTTATGATTTTTATTTTATACGTTAATTTCAGGAAGGAGTTCTATTTTCCTTTGCATTTGATATTTCGGGTAAGCCGAAACCTGAACTTAGTGCCTTGTTTATGTTTATTATAACACCAACCTATCAGGTATATTTTCCAGGAAATAATTTTATGACATTAGTGTGCACCAACACCATAAAAAAATCATTAAATTCGCATACCCAACAGGCTTTCAAAGCCGTTTTATGGTTTCTATGCTGACCTCTAAATCATTGATACTGCAAATATCCCGATCTTTACTACCTGTTTTGACAGTGCTGGTCATGATAATACCAACAAAGTTATCAGCACAATTTTACCAGGGTTACCAGACTAATTTTGGCAAAAACAGGGTCCAATACAACGATTTCTTGTGGACATTCTACCGTTTTAAGAACTTCGACACCTATTTTTACCTTGGCGGGAAAGATCTGGCCGAGTTTGTTGGTAGGAATGCGGATAAGGAAATTGAAGACGTTGAAAAGCTCTTCGATTACAGAACTAGCGGCAGACTTCAGTTCATGATTTATAACCGTTATTCCGATCTTAAACAAACTAATATTGGACTTGAAGGTGATGAGGTGACTGGTAATACCGGTGGTTTGACCCGCGTAATGGGTAATAAAGTGCTCATTTATTTTGATGGTGATCATGAACATCTTCGTGAACAAATTCGGGCAGGGGTGGCACAGGTGCTCATTCATCAGCTCCTATACGGTGGAAATATTAAAGACCGTATTCAAAGCGCAGTGCTGCTTACCATTCCTAGCTGGTACGAAAAGGGGCTTATTTCTTATGTTGCAAAAGGCTGGGGTGTTGATCAGGATAACCAAATGAGAGATGGGATATTGTCGGGGAAATACAAACGATTTAACAGATTACTCGAGAGTGAAGGGGAGTTTGCCGGCCATTCTATGTGGCACTATATTGCGCAAACCTATGGAACAACTTCCATTGCCAACCTGCTTTATATGACCCGAATTAACAGGAGCATTGAAAATGGATTCGTTTACGTTTTGGGTGTTAACCTAAAAAAACTAACCACCAACTGGCTTGCCTACAATCAAAAATATTATCAGGGAGAGGAAAAAGATCGATCACTTCCTTCCGGTGATGTGGTATTCAAAAAGCCTAAAAAAGGAAGAATTTACAGTAATATTAAACTGAGTCCGGATGGGAGTTATATAGCTTTTGTAACTAACGATATTGGCAAGTACAAAGTTTTTATTACAGATCTTAAAAAGGGGAAAACTCGTAAAATTCTGAAAGGTGGATACCGCTCTATGCAAGACAAACCGGATCTGAGTTTTCCTTTACTCGGCTGGCATCCTTCAGGTCAATACCTAACCGTCATGAGAGAGAAAAAGGGGAAGGTGTGGATGGATTATCATAAACCCGGAAAGCGTAAAATCGAGCACAATAAATTCTTTTACTTCGATAAGGTACTCGATTTTTCCTATTCACCAAATGGTCAGGAAATGGTGTTGTCGGGTATTCAAGATGGGAAGTCGGATATTTTTGTGTTTAATACCCGTAGTAGAACTTCGGTGAATCTTACCGATGACTTTTATGACGACCGTCAACCTGCATTTTCAAGCGATTCGAAAGAAATTATTTTTTCCTCTAACAGAGTCAATGATACGATTGGAGTTGATGAAAGCAAAATGTTGCCTCTGAACAACAACTTCGATATTTTTTTAATGGATTATTCTTCCAAATCGAATGTTTTAAAACGAGTGACTGACACCCCACTGGCGAATGAAAAATATCCAATTGCCGCCGATTCGGGCCGGTACTATTTTTTAAGTGATGCTTCAGGAATTTACAATCGCTATGCAGCAACAATTGATAGTACACTCTCCTTTGTTGATACCACCGAACACTACCGCTATTTTGTTGAGTCGTTTCCGCAAAGTAATTTTTCAAGAAATATAGAAGAGTACAGTTTGAGCCAGCGACAAAATAAATATGCTGAGTTAGTTTTATCAGGTGGTCGTTACAAAATGTTTGTTCAACCTGCACCGAAGTTGGAAGCATCGTCATCTATGATACTTAATAATACACAGATGAGACAGCTTTCCGCAAAGAAATTTATGAGCGAGAAACGTTCTGTTATTCAGCCGAAGCCTGCCCTGCCTGTAACGGCTGATTCTACCTCTGCTGTTAAGAAAACAGATGTCAAAACCACCCCGGTCGATTCTTCCAAGATAGATATCAATAACTATGTTTTTCAAAGTGAATTCATGAAGCCGAAGCCCAAAAAGACAGAGCCGGCAAATGAAGCACAACAACCTGTTAAAACAAATCCGGATGAACCAATTGTTCCCATAGGCAAGGCCGTTACTTTGTTTAATCCCGATTCATTTATGCTCCCTAAGCTTCGGAATTATGACATTGCTTTTGGTACCGATTATTTTGTAACACAATTGGATAATAGTTTTCAGAATGCAACCTATCAGGCATTTACAGGTGATGCATTTTATTTTGATCCGGGACTGAATATTCTGATCAAAGTTGGTATTGCTGATTTAATGAATGACTATAAAATCAGTGGAGGATTCCGATTGTCGGGTGATCTTAACTCCAACGAATATTTTTTAAATTACGATAATCTAAAAAAGAGAATTGACAAAACGCTTAGCTTTTACCGACAAGGTAGAGAATATGTTTCAGGGTTTGCTTACGTGAAGGTTCATACACATGAAGCTAAAGGGCAACTACGGTATCCGTTTAACGACCTTGCCTCGTTGCGTGGTTCACTATCCTTTCGCACCGATAGAATTACAACCCTTTCAACGGATGTTGCTAGTTTGAAAGTCCCTGATGTAAATAAATATTGGGGTAATATTAAATTGGAATATGTTTATGATAACACACTCAGCACCGGTCTTAATTTATGGAACGGACTGCGTTATAAATTATTTGCTGAAACATTCCGACAAATTGATAAACCCAAAACTTGGTTAGGTGTAGTGGGTATTGATGTGCGGCATTATTTAAAATTGCATCGACAAATTATTCTTGCAAGCCGCTTTGCAGCCAGTAGCTCCTTTGGTGATCAAAAACTTATTTATTATTTAGGTTCGCAGGACAATGCAATTATTCCTACCAACATTTTCGATTATTCCATCCCCATTGATTACTCTCAGAATTACGGTTTCCAGGCTATTGCTACCAATATGAGAGGTTTTCTGCAGAACATTCGCAACGGGAATAATTTTGCATTGGTGAATAATGAAATCCGATTCCCTGTATTTCAGTACCTTCTCAATAAACCCATTCGTTCCGACTTTATTCGTAACTTCCAGTTTGTTGGATTTTTGGATATAGGAACTGCTTGGAACGGAAGTAATCCCTATTCCAATGATAATTCGTTCAACACCGAAGTAATTTCGGGTAACCCGGTAACAGTGGTGCTTGATAGACAAGTGAACCCAATTGTTGCCGGATTTGGTGGTGGCATGCGAACCAGAATATTTGGTTACTTTATGCGTGGCGATTGGGGTTGGGGTTACGAAGATGGAGTAGTGAGAGATCCGATATTCTATTTGTCGCTGGGATTAGATTTTTAATTTTGCTCAACTTAATTATTCCAACAAATACTACTCATTAAATTAGCATAAATCCGAGTATCATTATGTCATCAGCTAATATTCAGGATCAAATAAAAAAACTTTCGTCGGATTATTTAAAGGAGGTAATTGCCATTAGAAGGCACTTGCACATGAATCCTGAATTGTCTTTTCACGAATACAAAACATCTGAATTTGTTTGGAAGAAGTTGGATGAGTTGGGAGTGACCGACAAACAGAAACTCGCCGGTACCGGAATTGTAGCGCTCATTAAAGGTAAGAACCCCGATAAAAAAACGGTAGCGCTTCGTGCCGATATGGATGCGCTACCAATTACTGAGGCCAATCAGGTGCCGTATAAATCTCTTAACGAGGGAGTGATGCATGCCTGCGGACATGATGCGCATACTTCATCGCTTTTAGGCGTAGCTCATTTATTAACTCAACTTAAAGAGCAATTTGAAGGAACCGTTAAATTAATTTTTCAACCCGGTGAAGAGAAATTACCCGGTGGTGCCTCTATGATGATTCATGAAGGTGTATTGCTAAATCCTGTACCTGATGGTATCATCGGTCAACATGTGATGCCAATGATTGATGCCGGTAAGGTGGGATTTCGTTCAGGTATTTATATGGCTTCTACCGACGAAATTTATGTTACCGTAAAAGGTAAAGGTGGACATGGTGCGATGCCACATCTTAACATAGATCCTGTTCTTATTACTTCATATATGCTGGTAGCGTTACAACAAATTGTGAGTAGAAATGCCAGTCCTATTATGCCAAGTGTGCTCTCATTTGGAAAGGTAATTGCTAACGGCGCCACTAATGTGATTCCAAATGAGGTTTACCTTGAAGGAACTTTTAGAACACTGGATGAAAAATGGCGCGACGAGGCCCATCGTAAAATTATTAAATTGGCGACTTCTGTAGTAGAGGGAATGGGAGGGACTGTTGATTTTGAAATTAAGAAAGGTTATCCTGTCCTCATAAATAATCCTGAGTTAACCGCTTCAGCAAAAAAAGCTGCACAGGAATACCTGGGCAAAGAGAATGTGCTCGATTTGGATATATGGATGGCTGCTGAAGATTTTTCGTTTTATTCACAAAAAACAAAGGCCTGTTTTTACCGACTTGGAACTCGTAATGAATCTCGAGGAATTACCTCATCGGTTCATACTCCTACTTTCGATATTGATGAAAAAGCGCTTGAAACAGGAATGGGATTGATGACCTGGCTCGCTTTACAAGAATTGGTGAAATAGTTGGTTTTTAAATTTATATTTGCAAATTAAATTAGCATCAATTGGTCATGACAAAAAAGCAACTCCGATATTATTTTAATTACATTGATAGTTGTAATATGTGTAGTGCTAATACAGCAAATGATAAAATTTTAGGTAAACGATTAAATCAGTCGCAAGGGCGCCAACCAAAAAATAAAATCGGAATTACAACTACTGTGGCCAAATGTAATAATTGCGGATTAATTTATTCCAATCCTCAACCTATTCCTTTCGATATTCAAGATCACTATGGAATTCCTCCGGAGAATTACTGGAAGGAAGATTATTTTAATATTGATGATAACTATTTTACAACAGCTATTAAAAAGATTTTAGAGCTCATCGACTTTAAGCCGGGAATGAAATCACTTGACATAGGAGCGGGTTTGGGTAAAGGAATGATCGCCTTGGAGCGAGCAGGATTTGACTCCAATGGTTTTGAACCCTCTGTTCAATTTTATGAAAGAGCCATTTCGAAAATGGGAATGAAGCCTGAAAAATTGAAGTTGGGTATGATGGAAAACATGGAGTATCCCGAAAATCATTTCGATTTTATCTCATTTGGTGCTGTATTGGAACATCTTTATGATCCATCGCAATCCATTATCAGGGCCTTGCACTGGTTAAAACCGAACGGAATAATTCACATTGAAGTGCCCTCATCAGACTGGCTCATTAATAAAATTGCAAATTTTTACTATCGATTAATCGGAACCGATTATGTTGCCAACATTAGTCCGATGCATGAGCCTTTTCATTTGCACGAGTTCCGTTTAAAATCATTTCAGGAACATGCGGCGAAACATAAATATCAAATTGCGCATCATGAATATTATGTTTGTCAAACGTTCATGCCCCGCGTGCTCGATTTTTTTTTAGAACCTTATATGAAGTCGACTAACACCGGAATGCAATTATGTGTTTATCTTAGAAAAGTTTAATGTGAAGTACGTATTTTCGAATGTTATCATTAAGCAATTGTAAGTTCACTAAACGACAAAAAATTTGTTGTTGAAAACGAGATAAAAAAAACCGGATAATTTTGTTATCCGGTTTTTTATTTAGTTGGCCATTTCGCTCATGAACTTTATTCGCATCAGCCGTATTTCATCTTCCGAATATTCATTCTCACCCAGTACACCGGTTGCATCCTGAATGCTATCTGTCAAGGCAGAGCGGAAATAATCATAAACTTCAGCTTGACGATCTTCATCAATAACCTCATTCAGATAATAATTAATATCAATTTTGGTTCCCGATGATACAATACTTTCAATTTCATTAATAATATCGCTCAAAGTAATTCCTTTCGCATCAGCAATATCATCCAGCGAAAGCTTACGATCGATATTTTGTATGATATAAACTTTTAATCCGCTCTTATTAACTACCGATTTCACAACCAGATCCATTGGTCGGTCGATCTCATTCTCTTCTACATAATGAGCGATTAGTTCAATGAACTGTTTCCCAAATTTAACCGCTTTCCCCGGACCCACACCACTGATGTTTTTTAATTCATCCATAGTAATTGGGTACTGAATAGCCATTTCTTCGAGCGAAGTTTCCTGGAACACTACAAAAGGAGGAACATTTTTTTGTTTGGCTACCTTTTTACAAAGGTCTTTCAACATGGCAAATAATTCTGCATCAGCAGCGCTACCACCACCACCTGATCCGGTTGGTTCGTCGTCATCATCACCTTCAGAATCATCAAAATCGTGATCCTGGGTAACCATAAACGAAGTTGGATTTTTTAAGAATGCTTTTCCTTTGTCAGTAATCTTCAGCAAACCATAATTGTCAATATCCTTCGCTAATAAACTTGCGAGTAAAGTTTGACGAACTACTGCGGTCCAGAATTTCGGATCCTGATCAGCTCCCTCGCCAAATACTTCCAATTTATTATGTTGGTAATCCTTAACCGCTTTATCTTCTTTTCCTGTTAGTACATTAATTACGTGATCGGCAGCAAACTTTTCTTTCACAGCAATTACTGCTTCCAAAAGCATTTGAACTTCTTCCTGAGCTTCTATTCTTGTTTTAGGATGCAGACAGTTATCGCAACTGTGGCAATTATCCTGATCATATTCTTCACCAAAATAATGTAGCAACACTCTTCTGCGACAAACAGAAGTTTCTGCGTAAGCAACGGTTTCCAACAAAAGTTGTTTACCTATTTCCTGCTCGGCAACAGGTTTGCCTTTAATAAACTTCTCCAGCTTTTCAATGTCTTTATAGCTGTAAAAAGCAACACATCTTCCTTCTCTTCCATCCCGCCCTGAGCGGCCTGTTTCCTGGTAATATCCCTCTAAACTTTTAGGTATATCGTGGTGAATTACAAAACGTACATCCGGTTTATCAATGCCCATTCCAAAAGCGATGGTAGCAACAATAACATCTGCTTTTTCCATCAAAAACATATCCTGATGTTTAGCACGTGCACCTGCGTCCAGTCCTGCGTGATAAGGAAGTGCTTTAATACCGTTTACATTCAACGTTTGCGCAACTTCTTCCACCTTCTTCCTGCTAAGGCAATAAATAATACCTGATTTGCCCTGATGATTTTTGATATATTTAATAATCTCTTTTAAAACATCAACTTTCGGACGTATCTCATAATAAAGATTCGGACGATTAAAAGATGATTTAAAAATAGCTGCATTTTGCATGTTCAGATTTTTCTGAATGTCCTGCTGAACCTTCTCAGTTGCAGTAGCAGTTAGTGCAATAATTGGCAGTTTACCTATTTGTTCAATGATAGGACGTAAGCGACGGTACTCAGGTCGAAAATCATGACCCCATTCCGAAATACAATGCGCTTCATCAATAGCGAAAAAAGAAATTTTAATCTCTTTCAGGAATGCAATATTCTCTTCTTTGGTAAGCGATTCCGGAGCAACATATAATAGTTTAGTCCGTTTCTTTAGAATATCTTTTTTTACCAAAGCAGTCTCCGCTTTGGTAAGAGATGAATTCAGAAAATGGGCGATCCCATCATCAGAACCAAATCCTCTTATAGCATCCACCTGATTCTTCATTAATGCAATAAGCGGCGAAATCACAATGGCTGTTCCTTCACTCAATAGAGCAGGTAACTGATAGCACATTGATTTACCACCACCGGTTGGCATAATAACGAAGGTGTCATTGCCTTCCAATACATTTTTAATGATCGCTTCCTGTTCACCTTTGAACGCTTCAAATCCAAAAAATTTCTGAAGACTTGATAATAAAGCACTTTCCTCTACAAGCATACTCATCACACTCTCTTTTATTTTAATAATTTTGCTGTATAAATTTATACAATTCTAACGTAATAACAACAAGTAAATTTTTTTATTTTGAAATCAACTCAGGAAATCATCGACATTGCCATCCGCACCATCGATATCGAAGTCGCGTCTATCAAGGGTTTAAAAACATTTATAGACCCCAGTTTTGTTGAGACGGTAAAATTAATATATTTTTCTGAAGGAAGGGTGATCATTACAGGAATTGGAAAAAGTGCAATAATTGCCCAAAAAATTGTCGCCACCCTAAATTCCACGGGTACACCGGCTGTTTTTATGCATGCTGCCGATGCCATCCACGGTGATTTGGGAATAGTCCAAAAAAATGATGTGGTTATTTGTATCTCTAAAAGTGGTAACACGCCTGAAATCAAGGTGTTGGTTCCACTTATTCGATCGGGAGGGAACAAATTGGTAGGAATGGTTGGAGATGTGAACTCCTATTTGGCTAAGCAATCCGATCTAATTTTGAATACTACTGTTGAAAAAGAAGCTTGTCCTAATAATTTAGCTCCGACCAGCAGCACCGCCGCGCAAATGGCTATGGGTGATGCTCTTGCAGTGTGTTTGTTAGAGTATAAAGGTTTTACGGATGAAGATTTTGCGAAATTTCATCCGGGTGGTGCACTCGGGAAAAGATTGTACCTCCGGGTTTCCGATATTTTTTTAAATAATCCGCAGCCCGAAGTAAAGCCAACCGACTCATTAAGTGCAATAATAATGGAAATTTCTTCTAAAAGATTAGGTGCAACAGCAGTGGTAGATAATAACAAATTGCTAGGAATAATTACCGATGGTGATCTTCGAAGAATGATGGAAAAGGGAATTAATATGCTGGAAGTTAAAGCGATAGATATTATGACCCGAAATCCCAAAGTAATTCCTCCCAATATGATGGCAGTGGAAGCACTACAACTTATGAAAGCAAATAATATTACTCAATTAGTGGTTGCTGAAAATAATAGTTACTTGGGTTTTATACATTTGCACGATCTGCTGAAGGAAGGAATAATCTGATTTTCAAAGTACCACTCATCCGTAACCTCTCTTTTCAGTTGCACCTCATCTATGTTATTCAATAATTCGAAGGACCCCAATACTGAAATGCATTTCCTCGATCACCTGGAAGCCCTCCGTTGGCATCTGGTGCGAAGTGCTGTTTCTATTGTGGTTTTCGCACTAGTCGCCTTTCTTAACCCTGAAATTCTTTTTGATAAAATTATTTTGGGCGCCAAAAATCCCGATTTCCTCACCTATAGGGCACTTTGCAAGTTGTCGGATCTGTTTCATCTCGATATGTGTATTAAAGAAATTCCGTTTACACTTATCAATATTGATATGAGCGGCCAGTTCACTACTCATATATATATAGCCTTTGTAGCAGGTTTTATAATGGCTTTCCCCTATTTTTTGTGGGAGATTTGGCGATTTATTAAACCTGCCTTGTCTACCAAAGAGCGCAAATATTCTAGAGGTGTGGTCTTTTTTAGCTCGGTGCTCTTTCTTTCAGGCGTCCTTTTCGGATATTTTGTGATTAGCCCGTTGTCGATTAATTTTTTGGGTAGCTACCAAATCAGTAAACAGGTGGCCAATCAAATTAGTCTCGATTCATTTATTTCTATTGTTACCATGCTTACCCTCGCATCCGGAGTGGTGTTTGAATTGCCGGTGGTAATCTATTTCTTATCCAAAATAGGAATCGTAACACCTTCTTTTTTAAGAACATACCGTAAACATTCGATGGTAATAATTCTCATCGTAGCAGCAGTAATAACGCCATCCCCCGATGTAACCAGTCAGCTGCTGGTTGCAATACCCTTATTTGTATTATATGAAATTAGTATTGGCGTTTCGGCTTTGGTGGTAAGAAATAAGAAAAAAATGGAAAAGGAGCTTTAAAAATAAATTTCTGACCCTGAAACAGAAAACACAAGAATTACCTTCATTTTAAATGGTGAGCTGTGATTAACTTAGCGGAACTATTTCACCATTTAGCAAGTCAATTATATAAGTTTGCATTTGATACCTCGTCCAAAAGTTCAATTAAAAATCATTCAAGCATGAGCAAACAAGTAGATGAGTTTAATGAATACCGTTTCAAGATGAATGAGCGGATCATGGAGGCCGATAATCTGGTGATCAAAAGGCTGTTTAATTTAGATTCAAACACTTATTCGGAGGGTGCCCTCTCGGTGAAAACCAAAGAAATGTTGGGCCTTGTGGCATCCATGGTGCTGCGTTGCGACGATTGTATTAAGTACCATCTTGAAAAATGTCATCAAAATAAGATGAGCAAAGTGGAAGTTTTTGAAGTTTTTGCCATAGCCAATATCGTTGGTGGAACCATCGTTATTCCTCATCTTCGCAGAGCAGTGGAATTTTGGGAACAGCTCGAAACTTAAATCCAATCTAATGGTTTCTACTTAGCAGGCGTTATTATATGGGTAAATTTTACCGATTCATTTTATTTTTAATTATCACATTGCTTGCTTTTGCAGCGAAGTCCTCATTGGTAGAGGCTCAAACAACTAAGGTATCTGGAAGAGTTACCGATGGGCTCACAAATGAATCTATTCCCTTTGCGAACGTGGCTTTTAAAGGTACTTCTGTAGGAACAGTTACCGACATTAACGGGTTCTTTGTTCTTGAAACTGAAAAACCAAGCGATTCGCTCTCTGCATCCTTTGTTGGTTACAGACCCGTTACATTAAAAATTGTGAAAGGCAAAACCCAAACTGTTAATTTTTTATTGAAAGTAAATAAAGTCGATTTAATGGAGGTGGTAATTAAGGCAGGTGAAAATCCGGCTCTTATTTTATTGCGTAAAGTGATCGATCATAAAGATGAAAACGATAAAAAACAACTCGATTTTTATCGTTACGAAGCCTATAACAAAATGGAATTCGATTTAACCGATATCCCTCAGGATTTTAAAGATAAAAAATTAATTAAACCATTTGCTTTTATCTTCGATAACATGGACAGCTCTGTTACCAACAGCAAGCCATTTCTTCCATTTTTTATTACTGAAACTTTATCCGATGTATACTTCCGCAATTCGCCTAAAGCGGAACGCGAAGAAATTAAGGCGAGTAAAGTATCAGGACTGGAGAATGAATCGGTAACGCAATTTTTGGGCGATATGTACCAGAATATTGATGTGTACGATAATTATATCGATATATTTGGGAAGAGTTTTATCAGTCCTATTTCTAACATAGGAACACTTTATTACAGATATTATTTAATCGATTCTGCTTTTTTTGATAATCAGTGGTGTTACAAATTAAAGTTTAAACCACGCAGAAAGCAGGAACTTACCTTTGTTGGCGATTGCTGGATTCATGATACCACTTTTGCTGTTAAAAAAATTGATATGCGGGTGGTGGAAGATGCCAATATCAATTTTGTGAAAGATCTTGCAGTGGTTAAAGAGTATTCAAGAGTGGAAGATAAGGCTTGGATGCTGTCGAAAGAATTGTTGGTGGTGGATTTTGCTGCTCGTAAAGATGGAATTGGTTTTATTGGGCGAAAGACGACCTCCTATAAAGATTTTGTTTTAAATAAACCGATTGCCGATAGCACTTTTGCAGGTTCAACAGATATTAAAGTGCTTGAAAATTCTGTTTCAAAGGATGATAAATTTTGGGAGCTTGCGCGACACGATTCGTTGTCGGATCGCGAGAAGAAAATTTACCACATGGTAGATACAATCAAAACACTTCCTGCTTTCAGAACTTATGTGGATATAATCACCTTGTTTTTTACAGGATATTATGGTAAAGGACAATTAGAATTCGGGCCCTATTTTACGCTCTATTCTTTTAATCCTGTTGAAGGAAATCGTTTTCGTTTCGGTGGTCGCACAAGTAATCTTTTCAGCGAGCGTTTGCGTTTGGAGGGTTACCTCGCTTATGGAACCAAAGATGAGGCGTTCAAATACATGGGTGGATTTCGTTATTACTTAAGAACCAAACCCCGAGAGTCTATTGGTGCACGGTATAAAAAAGATGTGGCGCAGTACGGTCAAAGTGAAAATGCTTTTCAGGATGATAACATTCTTACTTCGATCTTCCGTAGAAATCCACCGAATAAACTTACACAAATAGAGAGTTATAAAGTGTATTATGAAAGAGAATGGCTGTCGGGCTACTCACACCGCCTATCACTCGATCATGCTTATTTGATTCCGCTTCAAAACCTCGATTACAGTTATTACACGAATCCTGAAAAAACCGATTCTATGGCTAACCTCAACACCTCCGAGGTATCCCTTCACATTCGGTTTGCTTATCGCGAAAAATTTGTTGAAGGCAAAACGGGTCGCGTGAGTTTGGGTAGCGACTATCCCGTTGCACAACTTATTTATACTGTTGGACTGAAAGGTGTTTTTGGAAGTAATTTCAATTACCAAAAACTCGTTATTAAAATCGATGATATTGTTAAATTGCCTCCTTTCGGTTATACCTATTATGCTATTGAAGCAGGTCAAACTTGGGGCACCGTACCTTATCCGTTGTTAAATGTTCACCAGGGTAATGAATCCTATTTTTACGACTATTCCGCATTTAACCTCATGAATTATTATGAGTTTGCCAGCGATCAGTACGCATCGTTGTTCCTGGTTCATCACTTCGATGGATTTTTCCTGGATAAAATTCCATTGATGCGAAAATTGAAATGGAGAGAGGTGGCGAGTATGAGAGCAGTGTATGGAAATTTATCTAAGGCCAATAGAAGCATTATGGTGAACCCTGAAAAAATTGGTTCGCTGTCGGCTAAGCCCTATGTGGAGGCAGGATTTGGTGTTGAAAATATATTTAAAATCCTTCGTTTCGATTTTATGTACCGTCTCTCTTATCTTGATAATCCGAATATTGCTAAGTTCGGAATCAGAGGTAGTTTTCAAATTACCTTCTGATGTCTTCGAACTGGTTGTGTTTATTTTAGTACTATTGTTGAATATTTAAAGCTGTAAATAGTGAAGCTCAGGGCCGAAAATTTAGTTAAACGTTACAAAAGCAGGGTAGTGGTCGACCATGTTTCCATATATGTGGAGCAGGGTGAGATAGTGGGTTTGCTGGGGCCGAATGGTGCCGGTAAAACAACTACTTTTTACATGACCGTTGGTTTGATTAAACCCAATGAGGGAAATATTTTTCTCGATAACGTTGAAATAACCGATGAGCCAATGTACAAATGGGCGCAAATGGGCATAGGTTATCTCGCACAAGAGGCATCCGTTTTCAGAAAACTATCGGTTGAAGATAATATTAAAGCAGTGCTGGAAATGACCAAACTCAGCAAAGCCGATCAGCAGGCTAAAGTTGAGTCGTTGCTCGATGAATTTGGCTTGCAACGAATACGTAAAAGCCGCGGTGATTTATTGTCGGGCGGTGAACGACGCCGTACCGAAATTGCAAGGGCGCTTGCCGTGGATCCTAAATTTATTCTACTTGATGAACCTTTCGCAGGTGTTGACCCCATTGCAGTAGAAGACATTCAGGGAATTGTAGCTAAGTTAAAAGAAAAAAACATCGGAATACTTATCACCGACCATAACGTACACGAAACCCTAAAAATAACTGATCGCGCCTACCTGCTTTTTGAGGGACGTATCCTTAAAGAAGGTAGTGCCCGCGACCTTGCAGAAGACGAACAGGTAAGAAGAGTGTATTTAGGTCAAAACTTCGAACTGAGGAAATGAGGATAATAGTAAATCGCGTTGCTCCTATATTGTTGATGGCAACACTACAAAAATAATATTTTTATTTTTTATTCAAAACCTTCGAACTCTTTTTTGCCGGTACTTTTTTGACTGTAATTTTTTTCTTTGTTGCAGGGATTTTTGCTTTTACATTTAATTTTCCTTCAACACCATCGTCGGGTGAATTTCCGGTTACTGTTGAAATAAGCATTTTTACCAATGAAATCATTTTACTGCTTTTAGT
>JBBQVM010000019.1:0-22551 GCA_038211525.1 Bacteroidia bacterium | reverse complement strand
CTTTTGACTCTCTCGCAGTTTTTGTTTGCAAGAAAAATATTTTAATTAGTGAGTGTAATTCTCTGAAGGTGTTGTGATTGAAAGTAGTTGGAAAGCTGTTTGTCAGAAGTAGATTGATTTAGATGGCTGACCGGTTGTATTTCTGCTTTTATTTTATCTCTTTGGGATGATTAGAAAAAAATTATTTCGACGATTTATGTGTGAAAAATCATTTTCTGTTAGGTCCGAAATATGGATAAAATAGTGTCCTAAGTGACTTATTGCACTATTGGTTGACTCAAATTTGGTTTTCGGAATACCTTAAATTACTTTTACCCTCATAATTCAACTCCCTCTCCATGAAAAAAATCTTATTCCTGATTCCGTGTATACTTTTGTTCGCTTGCAAACAGAAAGAGGTAAAAGAGAATCCAACCGAGAAATTGAATGCTTTGGCTGTTCAATATGTGCGGCTAGGTTTAGATATTGGCCGTTATGACGAAATTTTTATTGATGCTTATTATGGGCCCGATTCGTTGAAGCCGACTTCTGCAAAAGCTGCTGCCTTTCCTAAAGATAGTTTACTCAAGGCCGTTAGTCAATTACAGGACGAGTTTAATTTGTTTATTGAAGATACGAAGGAGGATACGTTACGTATGCGTGCGGAATGGATCTCAGGACAGTTGACGGCTTTCGGAAGGCGTATAAAAATATTTTCGGGGGAGCTTGGTTCGTTTGATGAGGAATCGAAAGAGTTGTTTGGTGTGGTGGCTCCTGTGCATGATGAAAAATACTATCAAGATATGGCTCTTGAACTCGATAGTTTATTGCCGGGCAAGGGAACAGTCCAAGAAAAATTTCAACTGCTTTCGAACAAATTCATTATCCCAAAAGAAAAATTGGATACTGTTTTCAGAGCTGCGATTGCTGAATGTAGAAAACGTACTCTCATTCATTATACACTTCCTGAATCGGAAAATTTTGTGTTGGAGTTTGTGAATAATAAATCATGGGGAGGTTACAACTGGTACAAAGGCAATTATCAAAGTGTAATACAAATCAATACAGATTTGAATATTTTTATTGATCGCGCAATTGATGTTGGAAGTCATGAAAGTTATCCCGGTCATCATGTTTATAATATGCTGCTTGAACAAAAACTTTATCGTGATAAAGGCTGGGTTGAGATCTCCATGTATCCTTTATTTTGTCCACAATCGCTGATTGCTGAAGGCAGTGCAAATTATGGAATTGAAGTGGTGTTGCCCGGTAATGAAAAAGTAGAATTTACGAAAAATGTTTTGCTTCCATTGGCCGGACTTGATACAACCGGTATTTCACTTTATTTTCAAGCGCTTGCTATTAAAGGTAAATTGAATTTTGCAAGAAATGAAGTGGGAAGAGGAATGTTGAATAATACAATGGATGAAAAAGAGATGTTGCGTTGGCTAAAAGATTACTGCATGTTGAATGATGAAACCGCAAAAAAGAGTATCGCTTTTATCGAGGCAAATCGTACCTATATCATCAATTATAATTACGGAATGGAAATGGTCGGAAATTATATTGAATCTCATGGAGGTGTGGCTACCGATCCTGAAAAACGATGGGAATTGTTTGGCTGGTTATTGAGCAACGAAGTGTCGCCACAGCAATTGTTGAGTAAATAAACTTTAAACGGAAAAAGTATTTTATTAATTTGGAGAAATGTGTTGAAGTAAAAAATGTTGAAAACAAACTAGTATTATTTGTTCTTTCATTATTCATAGTATAAAGCTGAATCTGAACAATAAAGTTAGTTATATCTTAATTATGGGAATAGTTTAATTTATTTTGGTGGTTCTCCTTTCGGAGATGGCTCTCATGTACACCTTATGTTTGTGTTGCTAAGAATTTAAATCTGTTATTCACCAACTTCAAAATCGATTTCAAAATTCAGAAGTTCATTGGATTGATATACTTTAACGTGCGAGAAATTAAGAATACTATTTCAGGCAACTTAAAGAGACCTTGCTGATAATTGTCATTTTAACAGACAAATTAGCTACTTTTGCTAACTATTTCCATTTAGCTATCACTAATATATTGGCTCAACTCATTGAAAACAAGTAGATTCAAGCTGAGATTGACTTTATTATTTGCAATATACCTGCAATTAATGGTATTCATTCCATGCGCTGATGCATGTGATATGGGAAGCCATTTGCAAACACCTTTTATCGAAAATGCCGAAGAGCACCATCAGGAGCATACAGATACATGTTCTCCTTTTTGTTCATGCTCCTGCTGTTCATTACAAATTACATTTAAAGCAATACAAGCATTCAACATTATTAGTAACGAAGAAACCAGGCTTTTCACCAACTTGAAAATACTTTTTCATCCCACTATTTATTTTTCCATCTGGCAACCGCCAAAACTCAGTTAATTTATTTATGGAAGTCCTTAAATGGACTATTTAATTATTTGTAGTGCTTTGGCATTGCATATTTCCATTCATTTTATTAATTGATCACTTATGCTCAATAAAATAATTGCGTTCTCTATAAAGAACAAACTCGTAATAGGAATTTTCATTTTGGTCCTGATTGGTTATGGTAGTTACCAGTTCACAAAACTTCCAATAGATGCGGTCCCCGACATAACCGATAATCAGGTTCAGGTTATAACTACAGCTCCTTCATTAGGCGCGCCCGACATTGAAAGACAGATTACATTTCCAATTGAACAAGCAAACAGTAATATCCCCGGACTAAAAGAAATCAGAAGTTTTTCCAGGTTCGGACTTTCACTTATCACCATTGTTTTTGAAGATAATGTTGATGTTTACTGGGCCAGACAGCAAGTAACGGAACGGTTAAAATTGGCGGAGGAGCAAATTCCCAAAGGACTTGGTTCCCCTGAGCTAGCCCCTGTAACCACAGGATTGGGAGAAATATATCAATATGTTATTCGTGCTAAACATGGATATGAAACACGATACGATGCAACTGAATTAAGAACTATTCAGGACTGGTTAGTGCGCAGGCAATTGCTTGGGGTGAAAGGCGTGGCAGATGTTAGTAGTTTTGGTGGTAAGCTGAAGCAATATGAAATTGCAATTGATGTAAACAAACTCAAAGCCTATAATATAACAGTTAGCGATGTTTTCAACGCATTGGAAAAAAACAATGAAAATACCGGTGGTGCCTATATCGAAAAAACGTCCACTGTACTTTTTATTCGCAGCGAAGGTTTGATCAAAAACATTGATGATATTAAAAATATTTTAGTTAAAAACACCTCAAATGGAACACCTCTTTTAATTAACGATGTTGCAGATGTACGTATTGGAAGTGCAATTCGATACGGAGCTATGACATACAATGATGAAGGCGAAGCAGCAGGTGCTGTAGTGATGATGCTAAAAGGGGGCAATAGTAGTGAGGTGATTGAAAACGTAAAAAAGCGTATTAAACAAATTGAAAAAACATTGCCTGATGGAGTAGAAATTGAACCTTTTCTGGATAGATCCAAAATGGTAAATAGCGCAATAGGCACTGTTACAAAAAATTTGATGGAAGGTGCTTTGATTGTGATTTTTGTTTTGGTTTTATTTTTAGGAAATTTTAGAGCCGGAATTATTGTTGCTTCCGTGATTCCACTTTCATTGTTGTTTGCGATAATTTTGATGAATATGTTTGGTGTTAGTGGTAACCTTATGAGTTTAGGTGCGCTAGATTTTGGTTTAATTGTAGATGGTGCTGTAATTATTGTTGAAGCCGTTATGCACAGCATTACTAACAGCAAAAAACTAGGGCGCTCTTCTAATATCTCACAAAAGGAAATGGATATTGAAGTTAATCATTCCGCAGGCAAAATGATGAATAGTGCCGTGTTTGGACAAATCATCATACTTATTGTATACCTACCCATTTTTACTCTTGAAGGCATAGAAGGAAAAATGTTCAAGCCAATGGCACAGACTGTAGCTTTTGCCTTGTTGGGAGCATTCATCCTTTCTATCACTTACATTCCAATGATGAGTGCCTTGTTTCTGAGTAAAAGCGGCACTCACAAAAAAAATATTTCAGACAGAATGATGGACTTCCTAATAAATGTACATCAAAAATATCTTGTCAAGGCTTTGAACTTTCCAAAAACTATTCTGAGCATCGCCATTTCACTTTTAGTGATTTCATTTTTTGTCTTCTCGCGAATGGGAGGCGAATTTATTCCCGAATTACCCGAAGGTGACTTTGCTGTAGAGACAAGAGTGTTAACAGGGAGTAATATTAATACAACAATGGATGCTTGTCTGAAAGCATCCCGTATACTGCTAGCAAAATTTCCGGAAGTAGAAAAAGTAATTGGAAAGATTGGAAGTGGTGAAATCCCAACAGATCCTATGCCAATGGAGGCTGCCGATTTGATGGTAATTTTGAAAAATAAAAGTGAATGGACCTCAGCAGGTAGTTGGAACGAACTCTCTGAAAAAATGAGCACCGCTTTGCGCGACTTACCTGGTGTGACCTTCAGCTTTCAATATCCTGTTGCCATGCGATTCAATGAGCTGATGACCGGAGCGAAACAGGATGTGGTTTGTAAAATATTTGGTGAAAATTTGGACACTCTTTCAAAGTATTCAAAACTTTTGGGACGTGTTGCAGAACAAGTAGAGGGCACACAAAATATTTATGTTGAACAGATTGACGGTTTGCCCCAGCTCCTTATTCATTTCAAAAGGAATATTATTGCCCAGTACGGATTAAATATTTCTGATATCAACAAAGTGATCAATATTGCCTTCGCCGGACAAAGTAGCGGGCAAGTTTTTGAAGATGAAAAACGATTTGATCTTGTGGTACGACTTGCTGGCGAAAAACGAATGGAATTGGAGGATGTACAAAATCTTTTAATTCCGACACCGAGCGGAATGCAGATCCCGCTTTACCAAGTTGCCGATGTTGACATTCAGGAAAGTGTTAATCAAATTCAAAGGGAGGATGCCAAACGAAGAATTATTGTTGGATTCAATGTTACAGGAAGAGATGTTCAAAGTATTGTTATTGATTTGCAGAGGCAAATTGAAAAGCAAATCAAGCTTCCTCCAGGCTATTTTATAACTTATGGAGGCGCTTTTGAAAATTTGGTTGCTGCTCGGGAGCGGTTGGCCATTGCTGTTCCAATTTCATTGTTGTTGATCTTCCTGTTTCTCTATTTTGCTTTTGGATCTATCAAACAAGGATTGCTTATTTATTCGGCAATTCCACTCTCAGCTATTGGGGGTATATTATTTTTGGCGTTAAGAGGTTTGCCATTCAGCATAAGTGCAGGCATTGGCTTTATTGCATTGTTCGGTGTAGCAGTGTTAAATGGTATTGTGTTGATTGCAGAATTTAACCGAATAAAATTGACAGGAGAAACCGATACGAGACAAATTGTTTTAAAAGGAACAAAAATGCGTTTAAGGCCTGTTCTAATGACCGCTTTTGTTGCTTCGCTTGGGTTTTTGCCTATGGCATTAAGTCATGGTTCGGGAGCTGAAGTCCAGCGGCCATTGGCTACTGTTGTAATTGGTGGTTTGCTTATTGCAACTATACTTACCTTATTTGTGTTGCCTGTGCTCTATATACTTTTTGAAAAAGGTTTTACGAGGAAATCTAAAAACATATTAAGTGTATTGTTAGTCATTGGGTGTATTGTATCTCAAAATGCAAATGCTCAGCAACCAATTACCCTGCAGGCTTCCATAGACACGGCCTTAGCAAATAACAGGCACGTTAAAAATGAAAGATTGAATATGGAGTATCAACAAAAATTGAGAGCTGCAGGAGTTGATATACCTCAAACAACTATTACAGGTGAATATGGCCAAATAAATTCTTCTTTCAACGACACTAAATTTGGAATTGCCCAAACCTTTAGTTTCCCCACTGTTTATTCCAAACAAAAGGCACTTCAGAATGAAAATTATAAATTCAGCAGTCTGAATACGACTTTGGCAGAAGCTGAACTCAAAATGGAAGTTAGCGATGTTTTTTATCTGCTGGTTTACCTTCAGCAAAAACAAAAACTGTTAGAACAAAATGACAGCTTATTTGCTGCATTTTTAGAAAAGGCTAACTTGCGATTCAGTAATGGGGAAAGTAATATTTTAGAAAAAACATCTGCGGAACTGCAAAGAGGACAAATTGCAATCCAGTTGAATCAACTTATAATCGACAAGGAAATAGTGAAAATGCAATTTCAAATGTTGCTAAACACTACTTCGGATTATATTCCCAATGCTGATAACCAAAAAATAATTATCACTACAGCATTCGACAACTCAACTGTTGTTAAGCATCCCATAATACAGTTGTTGCAACAACAAAAACAAATTAGTTTGGTAAATACTCAATTGGAAAAGGCAAAAATGTTGCCCGATCTACAGATGGGTTATAACAATATGAGTATTAAGGGACCAAGTTCTGATAATGTCGTTTATACTTCATCAACCAGGTTCAGTTCCATTCAGTTTGGTATTGGCATTCCTTTATTTTTTGGTTCGCAAAAGGCAAGGATTAACTCCAGTAAATTGCTTCAGGTAATATCAGAGAATAATTATCAATTGGGACTGCAGGCATTCAAGAATGATTATGAAGCAGCAAATAGAAAATATCAGGTAAACTTGCAGAACGTTCAATATTTTGAACAAACCGCATTGCAAAATGCGGATGTTATTACAAGTACGGCGAATCAGCAATTTGTAAATGGCGAATTAAATTACCTCGAATGGATAATGTTAATCAACAATGCAATTGCAATTCAGAGTAACTACATTGACGCGGTAAAAGAACTGAATCAATCTATCATCCACTTAAATTATCTAACTTCTAAATAAATTTCAAAATGAATAAATATATTGTTATTTACCTGGTTTCAGTAATACTTGCTTCTTGCGGAAGCAACCAAGCAGAGCAGTCAACTGCTGAAGAAGCAAACCCTGTTGAATCTGCTGTGGAGCTCACAGACGCGCAGCTTAAAAATTCTAATATCAAAACCGGAAATATTGAACGACGTAGTATATCATCACTTTTAAAAGTGAATGGCAAAATTGAAGTGCCACCGCAAAACATGATTTCTGTGAGCGTTCCAATGGGCGGGTTTTTAAAGAAAACCAAATTATTGGCTGGTATGCATGTGAGCAAGGGAGAAGTTATTGCAATAATGGAAGATCAGCAATATATCCAATTGCAGCAGGATTACTTGATTGCTAAAGCTCATTTTTCATCCATCGAAGGCGAATATATTCGTCAGAAGGAACTGAACAAGAGCAAAGCCAGCAGTGATAAGATTTTTCAACAATCACAGACCGAGTATTTATCACAAAAGATATTGATAAAAGCTCTGGATGAAAAATTGAAACTTATTGGTGTAAATTCTGAAAACCTAGACGAAAGTAACATATCAAGAAGTATAAATATCACTTCACCAATTGACGGATTTGTTTCATCAGTAAAATATAACATAGGAAAATATGTAGCAGCTACCGATGTGTTATTTGAGCTGGTGAATCCGGAAGATATACATCTGCAAATTACAATTTTTGAGAAAGATTTGTACAAAATGGCAGTAGGGCAAAAGCTGGTTGCTTATAATAACACCCAACCTGAAAAAAAATATAAATGTGAAGTTATTTTAATTGGGAAAGACGTTTCACCTGATAGAACAGTACAAGTACAATGCCACTTCGAAGACTACGACAAGGCACTAATCCCGGGAATGTTTATGAATGGTGAAATAGAGGTTTCTACTGGTAATTCATTTGTAATCCCTAACGATGGCTTAGTTAGATATGAAGGTAAACAATACGTATTTCTTGAAACTGAAGTCAATAAGTACACTATGCAGGAAGTTACTACTCAAAACAGTGAATACGGATTCACTCAAATATCTTTTGCAGATAGCACAGATTTACAAAGCAAAAAATTCGTCCTTGGAGGGGCTTATACTTTGTTAATGAAAATGAAAAACACAGAAGAGGAGTAATACCATCTAATACTAAGGAAATATAACTAAAAAAGCAGAAGATTAATATCTCTTCTGCTTTTTCGTTATCACCAAATTCAAGAATCAATAACTTTTAATTTCTGAAATTTATTATAGTTTGATTACCCTCTTTGAATAACTACCGATTGGAGTATAAATTTTAACCACATACATCCCTGCAGGTATTTTAGAAATATCAATATTTGAGGCATTTATTTCCGGTTTAAGTATTAATTTTCCGGGTAAATCATAGATTTCTAGTTTTATGGGAGTGTTATTTTTATTTTCAATAAAAAGCATACCTGAGGTTGGATTTGGAAATAAACGGATTTCATTTTCGAATCCGGCATTTTCCTGAATCGAAACTGTGGCAGGACCATATTTAATGTTCAGGATCGGAGCAAATTCCGGATCTGTGGCATCCGTAAAGTTGATGAGTCCCGTTGCCGCAGGTGCCGAAATCATAAATTGTGTGATGTTGGTATAGTTGATAAATGAAAATAAGGAAACAGGTAAGTCGAGTCGCACCCAATGCCCATTGTCAGCTATTGATCCGAATTGACAAGGCACATCAACAGCGTCACCGGTTGCAATGTAATCGATCGCTTCAACATCCGCGGAAGCGCCAAAGTTGCCCGAAACAATTTTTACTTGCAAATTATTACTGAGTGGATTGGTGCCTGTGAGACTCTCTCTTCTCAAAAATATACTTGCTTTAGCTACTCCGGTGTCGGGCATAACAGTTGTGTTAAATGATACAATTGAACTAAAATCAGCTGTCCCGTCATTACCCAGGTTTAATAATCCGGAAACAGTTCCCTGGGATGATACAGATCCTTCGTGAGTACTGTTTTCCGATAAAAAATATTGGTCATCCATTAATGCTTTCTGATAAAATTTTTGTGTTTGATAATCTAAAAAATCACTATAACCCTGTGGGGATAAGTGAAAACAATCGCGAAAAATAAGATAAGTACGCATGGAGTTTTTCGGAGACGGATAATCGGGGTATCCTACAGGTAAGGGTGCCACAAAAGGAGCATATGTACCACCCGGAGGAACTGCCAGCGCAGTGGTTTGTCCGTATGTGTACTGCATGAGTCCCCCAGCCCTTATAAAACTTACCTGAGGATCATTTGCCACAAGAGAATCCATGGTGTCAGAATAAGTATTTAAGATGCCATTTATCTGTGTAAACGTTGGAAAGCCCATTCCCTGCCATGTTGCATAAAAAGGGTGGGTGGTTTGAAATGGTGCCAGCTCATTAATTATTTCTGCGAAGTTTGGGTAGGTGTAACCGCTCCACAAAATACGAACCCCCGGCCGAGCCGTTTTTATGTAATCTATTATAGTTACAATGTGGGCATAAACGGAATCAAGTAGTGAATCCGTTTGTGCTTGTGTGAAATTTATGTTCCAGGTGTTTAATACATCATTGCCCCCAATACTTAAGTGAACAAAATCTATATCGGGATGAAGGTTGAGTTGATTCTGTATCTCTGCAATTTGTGCAGGTAGCAGAAAATAATCGGTGGTAGTTCCATTAACAGCAATATTTGAATTCGTAAAAAATTTATAGTTTGAGTGTCCTGCTTTTGTGAAAGCGGTGTTGATCGAATTATCAATTCCAATAAAATTTGCCCAACTATCTCCTACCAATAAGACCCTTGTTTGCGCCACTTCAGCACATTGGGAACGTAATTGAAAGGAAATTAGAGTGAATCCGAATAGGAGTAGTAAGCTTTTTTTCATAGTTGAGTTGGTTTTATAGGGAATAAATGTACAAGAATTTCTGAAAATTCACTACTAAAAAAAGTTAAAATGATGAATACTTTAGTTTTTGGGTAATCTTCTTCATTAAATGCAACAGATTTGAAGAAATATCTTATTTAATGAGCCTACTATTCACTAGAAAAGCCCGGACTGACGACCGGGCTTTTCTTAATAGCGTATTATGGACTGCCTTTTAGTGAACCAATTCAATTTTCTTGGTAACAAAGCCATCTTCAGTTTGAATCTTCAAAAAGTAGATTCCTGAACTGAGATTATTCAGATCGAAGTTTATTTTGTTGGAACCTGAAACAAGTTCTTCGTTTTGAGATAACAATTTTCTTCCGGCTAAATCGAAAACAGTTAAGGTGGAAGCAGTAGGTTTTTGTAAATCAAATTCACAAACAAATTCACCTTTGGTTGGCATCGGGTAGGCAGAAAAATTAGTTAGTATTGAAGGGAGTTCATTAAGTGAAGTGGTGTTTTGTGCGATGCTGTAAATGGTTCCATTATATTGAGAACCTACAAATAATTCGCCATCATTATTTTCACCAAATGTAACAAAATATTGAAGAGGCATACTAACGGCCAAGGCAGAAGTGTAGGTTGGAGAAAGCGAATAAATTTTCCCATTACAAAAATCGGCATAAAAATAATAGCCTTGCATTGCAGGGTAGGCATTTCCGCGATAAACGTAACCTCCTGTTATAGAACAACCGTTAATCGACGCATGGCTATAAGTATAAACAGGTGGAGTGTAAGATCCAATACCGCTGCAACCGGCACTGTTATAAGAGGTATTCCCCTCATAGCATCTCCAGCCATAATTAATTCCACCGGCCGCACCGGCACCTTGCACATCAATTTCCTCCCAAATATCCTGTCCAACATCACCAATCCACAAATCATTGGTAAGTCGGTCGAAACTGAATCTCCATGGATTGCGAATTCCATAAGCCCATATTTCAGGTGCGCCGCCACTTACCACAAAGGGATTGGATGGCGGAATTGTATAACCGGTTCCGGATGAAACATCTATTCTCAAAATTTTACCTTGCAGCGAGTCAGTATTTTGTGCCCTGTTTTGTGGGTCACCAAACAAACCTCCGTCGCCGAAGCCACAATATAGATATCCATCGGCTCCAAATCTGAGGCAACCACCATTATGGTTGTCATAAGGTTGATGGATGGTAAGAAGAATTTCTTCACTGGCAACATCGGCACTATCGGGATCGGAACTTACATGATAACGGGCAATGACAGAATTTCCAATCCCGGTTTTGTTGGTATAATTTACGTAGAAATTGCCATCGCTGGCATAATTAGGACTGAACGCAAGCCCTAATAATCCTTGTTCATTACCAAAAGAATAATTTACAGGGGTTACCTTATTATGAATATTAAGGAATCGCCTGGGGTTCACAGTCCCACTGGCATCTACAATTGAAATGTATCCGAGTTGTTGCACTACAAAAAGACGGCTATCACCGGCATTCACAATCTCAGAAATGCCGCTGTTAAAACCGGTGGCGAAGGCAGTAAGTGTGATGGTGGGTTGGGAAAAAGCTCCCAATGAAAATAAGGTTAAGATACTGATTAGTAGAGTTTTTCTATTCATGATAGCAATTTTTAGTATATTGAATAACAAATGTACGATCATTTTCAATATGAAGACTTCTATCTGACGAAAGTGAATGTGAATAAATTGCAATATTTACTTGAATGCTTTTGAATTAATTGGTCAAATTTTATTCATTTCGTATTTAATATAATTTCGGTTCTTGAAATGAATTATAAAAGATTTCGGAAAACTTAATTTCTTTGTTAGCTTAACGCTCTATTTTGTTTTCATAAATGAACTATGTCAAATTCTAAAATCCTAAATTTTTATAGCAGTACCAATACCGGCTTTTTGCATGCCCGTGGAAAATCAGGAACAGTGGCTCTTGTTGAAGCACTTGAATGTAAGCCGGGAGAAAAAATTCTAGAACTTGGATTTGGTACCGCGGCTACTCTTGCTAGTTTAATTCCTGCTTTTCCTGATTCAACATTTTATGGAGTTGAATCTTCTGTTCAGATGTATGCAAAAGCGTTAGCAAGATTAAAATTTTGTGGAATAAAAAATAGTACAAATTTCAAATTGCAGGAAGCCAATACCCACCTCCCGTTTGATGATAATCTGTTTGATAAAATTTATGTAGAATCCGTGCTTGCTATTCAACAGGGTAATTTGTTGCAGACTTCACTTCTTGAATTGCATAGAATTTTGAAGCCCGGTGGAATGCTGGTATTCAATGAAACAATCTGGTTGGAAAATATTTCTGTACCTGATATTCTTGAAATAAATAAACGTTGCACTGAAGAATTTGGGATTATACAAGCAAATGATATTTTTCCTTATCGGGAAAATTGGATCGCACTCTTAAAGAATTTGAATTTCGAAATAATTAGTGTTGATAGTCTGAATAATTATAAAATAAATTCAGCTATCAGATTTAACTTCAATAAAAAATCTGAAATCTTTTCTTTTTTGGGTAAGATAAAATCAAAGACGAGTTTTTCTTTGTTAAAGCAATCCTGTTATTTTAAAACACAAATGAGAAAAATAGTTGGAAGCAGAAATAATATTATGGAAGGTGTGATGGTAAAAGTGGTGAAAATAGGTTAAAAATAAAACAGGGGATTCGTACACCGCCTCCCCTTCTGTCCACACACAACAAGACAGGGTTTTACATTTTTGGTAACAATACTGCGTCAATTACATGAATTACTCCATTAGATTGATACACATCATAAACACTAATATTGGCTCCCATTCCATTTTCATCCATCACCATAATATTATGAGGTCCATTCATGGTAAAGGACAATGAACCACCACTTACAGTTTTGGCAGTATATTTTCCACCTGATTTTTTTATGTTGCTCATCAGGTCAGCCATATCCATTTTACCGGAAAGTACATGATAGGTTAATACACCTGCAAGCATCTTTTTATTTTCAGGCTTAAGTAAGTTTTCAACCGTTCCTTCGGGTAAATTTTCAAATGCATCATTGGTAGGTGCGAAAACGGTAAATGGTCCTTTGCCTTGTAACGTTTCTACCAATCCTGCCGCTTTAACCGCTGCAACTAATGTGGTATGATCTTTCGATTTAACTGCGTTCTCAACAATGTTCTTGGAAGGATACATCATTTCTCCTCCGACTTTTACAGTTTTGTCCATTGTTTGTGCATTGGAATTGTTTGTAACAGCCATTAATCCTATTACAATAAGTGTTGTGATTAAAGTTAATTTTTTCATAATTTTTATTTTTTAGTTTTTGTTTTAAGATACTTACGCTTGAATTGGAACAATGGATTTTTAAATGATTTAAATTTTAAAATTTAATTTTATCGAACTTTGAAATTTCGTCAAATCACATGCAGGATGTGCAGTAGGTCCTGATGCAAAGTTTAGGGGCATCCCTACACCGAGAACTTTGCGAAACAGGAAATATTCAGTAGCTGAAGTTTGGAAAAGAGTGGTTAGTTCTTCTTGGCTGCTGAAATTGTTAAACCCTGTTAATACGCTACAACCTGAAATTGCACAATTTTTATCAATGATAGCCCTAGATGGAATCTCACCATTGAAACAGGTACTGCATGTGTCTGACGGAATTGTTATTGTTTGATGTTTCGGAATCTCATGGATAATTCCTGAAACCAAAATAAATAGAAGAAATATTTTTAGAAATAAGAAGTCATCAAAATATAAAATAGTTTCCTTATTGAAATTGTAGTTCGTCCTTTTATTCATTAAATCAAGTCGTTTTTAAATGTATAAATGGTTTCTTTATTACACTTACGATTCAATTTGAAGGTTAGATTTTTAAACGGGAACTATACAGTTAAATAGCTGTAAATTAGCAAATAAAGTGTGGGGAGCCTGCCCAATCTCCATTAAATGGATGACATTTTATTCAGGAAATCCGACGTCATAAGGACTTGGGTTATTGGAAGGGAGTTTGTAGAACCGCTACCGAATTCTTGGTACCAAAAAGTAATTGACCTTACAATATAAAAGTAGCGTTCTAAAAATTAAATGTTACCTACAACGTACATTTTATCGAGATGAGGATTAACACTTCCACCAGCGGGTTCAAGTGTTATAGCAAAGGCTTGTGCCTCTGAAAAATCAATCATTTTTTGGAACTGTGCAGATGACGAATCTAAAACACCTGCATTCACCGGTGTTCCATTTACGATTGCCCATAGTTGGTACTGATTACCCGAAGGAGCTTCCGGTAAATTATTTATTTTTATGTAAACTTCCTTGCTGTTTGTATTCCAAAAAATAGTAGCAAGTGCTTCAGGAAATTTTTCAACTCCCTTTAAGGATACCGTTTTAGTGTTAGGATTTTGAATAAACGCTAATTCAGATTGCAAGGCTGTAAAGTTGGCTTGTTCGGTTTGGTATTGATTGGCAAAATATTCTTTTTCTGTTTGGATAGCAACAATTTTTTCTTCTGCAGATTTCCATTTAGAATAGAGAAAAACATTCATAGCTGCCGCAATCACAAATAATAAAAAGGATGCAGCGACCATCAATTTCCAAGAAGTGTTATTAGTTCTTGAAATAGGAATTATTTTTGACTCTTCACTTCTTGTTTCATTTTGAATAGCTTCCCAGATTTGATTTTTTAAGGATGCAGGTGGTGTTTTTCCATTCAAATCGGCATAAGATTCCAATAACAAACGAACTGCTGCTAGCTCTTCCCTTATTTGGGGATAGACCAGCATGTATTGTTCCACCTCCGCAATTTCCTGAGGAGTGCAATGCCCTAAAACATAAGTTTCAAGTATTCCCGAAGATATGTATTCCTTAACGTTCAATCGTTTTCTCTTTTAAAATTTCTCTTAGATGCAGGATGGCATTCCGGGCTCTGGTTTTAACCGTCCCCAATGGCATATTTAACACTTTAGATGCCTCCTCCTGCGTATATCCCTTCATGTATAAGTAGTCAATTATTAGCTTATGTTCAGGCTTTAAAGATAGCAGAACTTGTTTAATTCCCATATGATCAAAATTCATTTCTGAACCGGCCTCATTTTCCATACTTACGAGTATAGAGTCATCATGGATTTTATACCGCTCATGTTTTGACCTGGTAGCATCAATCGCCGAGTTTCGGGCTATATTAAGCATCCAGGTGAAAATGGTTCCTTTAGAGTGATCGTATCTGGCAATATTCTTCCAGATTTTAACAAAAACGTCTTGCAAAACATCCTGAGCTAGCTCTTCAGAATTCACTACCCTTGAAATAATACCAAATAAAGCAGTCGAATAGTTATCATAAAGAACATCGAAAGCATCTTTACTGCCTTCTTTGAGCTTTAGAACTAGTTCCTGTTCGGTATATTTAAGTGTTCGCGGCAAGCTAGACTTAGGGTTAAATTATCAAACTTATTACTTGTGAATCGGATAGCAAGCGAAATTAATACCTTCAAATAGATAATGTGAAATAAAACCGTTTTATTCCTATCAATTCTTGATATCGTTACCCATTTTAATTCGATTTATACTATGTTGTTGTCTAAAATATTATTCTTTTACAAGTTTACTCATATCGGTCTGGCCATTTTTAGATGCGACCTTTATAAAATATATGGAGGGAGCAAGTGAAGTGCAATCAATATGATTTATCATACCGGTTAAGTTCCTCACTAGTACCATTTGTCCGATTGCATTATAAATTTCAATTCTTTCAACTGCTCCTTTAATAGTAATTAAATCGACAGTAGGGTTTGGATAAATAAGATAATCGGTTGCTGTTAAGTTTTCATTAATGCCTGTTGAAACAGGAGGCGTGATATAACTATAATAAACATCTTCTTCTCCGTTAAGAGTATTGCTCCATGCCAGATGTGCACCTGAACTATCGGAGGTCATGTCGAAATAATCGCCCATTTTTAATTGATTGGGATAGCCAACATGTGGATCAAAAAGTGCTGACATTTTTTCGTTTACGCTCCATGTAGTACCCTGATCCAAGGAATAGGAATAATAGAGCGCAGAAGAATCTAAACCGAAATTATCTTCGCGTGTATCCAGCCAAACCATATCAATACGACCATTTGGTGCTACCGACATGGTGGTGAACCATTGTGTATTAGTAACTGAATTATCATCGTTAATTTGTACAGGAACATCCCAGGTTAAACCACCATCGGTGCTTCTGCTAAACATCACATCACCCGGATCGTTGTTCGATATTCTGTTAAGTGAAGCGGCCACGTACACATTACCTTGTCCGATACCGTTAGTACGATCAATATCCACGTTAACTTGTCCAAGTAAGCCATTCGGATTTACATTGAGCCAACCATTTAAAAACCCATCCATAAATATAGGAACAGGAGGTTCCCAACTAACAATTGCCCCGGGTATTTGTGCATTGAATGATTTGGCTATTACCAAACTATCGGTATTATCATTACCACCGGCAACATATAATTCACCGGCATTGCCAACGGCCATAGTTATCCAATATGGATCGCCATCAATTACTTCACAACTATCAAATGTATTTCCCCCATTGGTTGAACGAGTATAAAATCCTGGCATGCAAGTGCTGTAAAAGGAGCTCCATGAGGAGTAAATATTTCCATTGCCTATTCCTCCCGAACGATCAACAGTCATCCATTGTTTGTCGCCTCCAGCCGCATCTTCTCCATTATCCCATGTGCTTCCACCGTTAGTGCTGCGGAAAACTTTACAGAAGAAATCAGGGGTATTTGTTAAGCTGTTGTAATAAAATGTTCCGGTTTCGTCAAAATCAAGCACAGGATCAGAACGAAAGGTTCCAGCTTCTATTAATCCTGGAAAGGTCCAAGTTTGTCCCGTATCGGATGAATAACTCCATCCTGCTTGTCGGAAGTTACTCAAAACATTGTCGAATTGCCTCCATCCAATAACTATTTGTGCCGGATTTAACGGGTTCACAGCAATACTCGGTTCATTGCCGGCATCAAATAAAATATTTTGTCCATTGGAATCAATGTTCACTTGCGTTGTAAAAATACCGCTTCCTGTTAAAGTAGCCGATGAAGTCCGCTGATATCGGTAGGACGGAGAAGTTTTTTTATTTCTATGAGAATTGGGCAAGTATTCATCTCCTTTTGTTTCGTGATGAATCAGCTCTCTTTTTTCCTTTGAAAGATGCACCTCTTGTGCGGATGTATATAAAGGAGTACAAAATAGAATTATTATTGCAAGAAACAGAAGGAATTTGTTATACATATGGTTGTTATTCAAGTAATTAAGTACGTTTTATGCAAATAGGCTTAAGCCAATAGAAGTACTAATTTAAGAAAAAATAGTATCATAAAAATGATTAGGATCTCAAAATGACACATTCATGGTCAAGTAGCTACTTCCATCTTCACTTTCTTGTTCTTGATTTTTTCATCCCTTACCAGTTCCAATGTTTGGTGAATTTTGCTAGTTTTTATGGCAGCATAAGCGGAATGATCGAGGATGTCAATTTTGCCAAGCTCATCTTTTTCAAGTTGCCCTTTTTGAAGCAACATTCCCACTACATCCATCTTATTTATTTTATCTTTTTTACCTGCCGAAATGTATAAAGTTTTCCAATCACATGGCTTTGGCAGGATCAATTTTTTGGGAAGTGTTTCTTCTTCAGGTGTGGAAGTAAGAAATGGTGGCAGATGATCGTCGTGATCTAATAGGAAATAGGCGGTACCGTTAGCTTTCATTCGTGCTGTACGGCCATTACGATGAATCATCACATCTTCAGTAACAGGTAACTGGTAATGGATGATGGATTCTATTTCCGGAATATCTAATCCACGCGCCGCAAGATCGGTTGTAATTAAAATATTTATACTGCCGTTTCGTAATTTAATAAGTGTTTTTTCTCTGTCAATCTGGTCCAATCCACCATGATAAAATCCATGAGCTACTTTGTACATTTTTAGCTGTTCTGAAATTCGGTCAACAGCTTCACGATGGTTGCAAAAAACGATTGTTGAATGATCACCGGTTTTCCCCAGCAACAACATCAGCGCTGCAATTTTGTCATCGCCGGGAACGTTTACAAATTTTAAAACGAGTGCCGATTTTAATTCCTTGTGTTCGGTAGTATAATTTAAAGAAACGCTATTTGTTAATTTTACAAATTCGGGAATCTCATCCAGTTTAGTGGCTGAGGTAAGAATTCTTTTGGTTAGATGTTTACATTGTGTAATGATGAATTCCATATCATCTTTAAATCCCAACTCAAGTGATTTGTCAAATTCATCCAGGATAAGAATTCTTGTTTTATTTACATGTAAATTTTTTCTTCTAAGATGGTGACCAATTCTTCCCGGTGTTCCAACCAAAACTGCCGGTGGATGGGTAAGATTATTTTCTTCTATCCGCACCGAATGACCACCGTAACAGGCATTAATTTTAAAGGAGGTTCCCATTTGCTTGAACACCTTTTCTATCTGAAGGGCCAACTCACGTGAAGGTACCACTATAAGCACCTGAACATCTGCGCTATTTTCATCTAATAATTGCAAAACAGGTAATAAAAACGCCAGTGTTTTACCTGAACCTGTTGGGGCAATCAAAGTAACATCGTTGGGTTCCACAATAGCTGCACAAGCTGCCTTTTGCATCTCATTCAGAGAGTTGATATTGAATTTGGAAAGAATAGGATTAAAATCCATGATGCCCTTGAATTGATGATTGAGCTACAAAGGTACTCTATTTACTAAGAATTGGTAATTAGAGTCTGGCGACCAGATTTATAGGGCTGGGCGATCTTGCATTTCATAAAAGTCAAACTTTGAAGCAATTAGGAGTCTAATTTATCTATAGAAATCACAAATCTCAACAAGCTTTTTTCGATGAATGTCAGGAACAAGAGTGTTCGCAGCAGGATAGCCAATCGGAATTAGTAAAAAGGGTTTTTCGTTTTCCGGACGTTGTAGTAATTCCCGCAAAAAATTCATAGGACTGGGTGTATGGGTTAATGCAACTAGCCCGCAATAGTGAATTGCTTCCAGTAAAAACCCGCAAGCAATGCCAACTGATTCAGAAACATAGTAGTTATTTAATTTTTTACCATCAATTAGATTATATGATTTTTTGAAAACTACAATCAAAGCAGGTGCGGTTTCCAGAAAGGGCTTTTCCCAGTTTGTTCCCAGGTAACTCAAATCTTTGAGCCATTCTTCAGGCATTCTTCCATGATAACTGTCGTATTCTTCTTTTTCTGCAGCAGTCCGGATTTTAGTTTTTAATTCAGAATTGGTTACGACACAAAAGGTCCATGGTTGTTTATTCGCTCCCGAAGGAGCTGTTGATGCAGATAAAATTATATTATTGAGTATTTCCTCTGAAATCGGATCCGATGAAAATTCCCGAACAGTTCTTCGTTTATTAAAATAATTATAATGTTCTTGACTTCGAATGATGGTTTCAGCTTCTGTAAAAGCAGTGGGTTTGAAGGTGATGTACTTTATTGCCATAAAATAACACGTTGAGGTATGCAACAAATATAACTATATAATTAAAAAAATAATTAAATTTGAAATATCATGCTGGTATATAATTGTACTCAACCAATAATAAAAACGATTTTATTATGAAAACTAACTTTATTATTTCAGTCATACTGCTTTTTATATTAGGTGCTTCTCAATCTTGTAAAAAAGATAATGATGAAGATGTTAATGGAGATAAAATTTTATTTGATGAAGTTTCATCAACAAACTATGCATTTTACCAATCAGGTACTGTGCTTGCTCCTGCCGCTCCTAGCCCTCATGGTTCTTTCCGTTTAAAATTTAATGGAATTGCTTTGTCGGCACTCGATAGTACCGGTGAGCTGCCTGTAGGAGGAGTGTTTCCTACAGGTTCATTAATTGTGAAAGAAATACAGTCTGGCGGAAGTACCAATTTATTAGCAATTATTAAAAAAGATCCCGGTAACGGTAATGCCGGAAGTGGTTGGTTGTGGGCTGAATATAGTCCTAATGGAGATGCTACTTTTAGCGTAGGTAAAAAAGGAGATGGTTGCACCGGTTGTCATGGCGGATCACCAAACAGAGACCTGGTACGAACTTTCGATTTGCACTAAATTCAAAAGTGTATTTACCCTACAGTATTATGATTGACTAGCAAAGTATAAATCAAAATTAAAATTGCAGTCCCAAAGCCAGCGCTAATTCAATTTGACGGTAAATTTTTCGTTCCTGGAAATAATCGGCAAGCGAATAAGAGTAATAATATTTTTCATATGTTTTATAAATCCCCATAGCAACAGTCCCCGAAATTGTAAAGTGCTTGGTAATATTTGCCCTGATACCATTTTTGGCAAAATATCCTGTATATTCCGCGATATCATTTTTATACAAGTAGGGCATATTTGGATTGTTGGTGTAGAAGGGGGTCAGGTAATGATATTTTCCATACTCGAATTCAACTCCAACAAAATACTTTATGGCATTTTTTGGGAAAGGAAAATAAAAACATTCCAAGCCGGTACTAAAATCTTTACCTTTTCGGTAGTTGCCTTGATTAAATGTTGGAAATTCAATAAAGAGATGTTCGCCAGTAGTTACTTCGGCCGTATCCGAAAGCCCTAATGAAAACGGAACTCTTAAACTAAAAGACCCGGCAAAAAAACTTCGTTCAAAACTTATTGTTGCCGAATTAAAAAGTAAATCAGAAGCAACAAATTCAATATTATTCTGTCCGGTATACCATTTTTTAAAATCGTGCTTTGTTTTTTGAACAGATTCAATTTTATTTTTTGCCGTAAATAATTCAACGGTCCCATTTTCATAAATTATTTTGGTTATTTGTTTTTTACTGATAATATAATCCGGTCCACTAAGGAAATTAAACTTTTTATATTTTACCTCCGTATCATTTATTTCAAGCACTTTAGTTAAAATAGGGGCGCTTCCGTAAACGAATAGTGTGTCTTGTCCATTTGTTATAAAAGAAACTATCATTAAACAGAAAGAGAACAGGATTATTTTCATGATTGATAAGCATTAATAATTTAAAATTTGTATCCTATCATGAACCCACCTTCCAGTTCGGTATGGTGCCGTTTTTCGTTCGAAATCGAATTCATATATCCCCCTTTAGTTTGGGTAACGGTTTCTACAATTCCAGGGCCAAAACAAAGAAGAAAATCAAGATGTTTAGCAACAGCTATTCTTAAACCAATTTTTGTGAAAAGTGAATAATAATTTCCGATCTCCTCTTCATAAACCCATCCATTGAAATTTGCAGAATCATAGTAGGAATATTTGTATTTAAATTTACCTGTACCGAATGAAAAATTGAATAAAAATTTTGTACTCACATTTGTTTGAGGATAGAAATTCAAATCAAGTCCTGTACTATAAGATTTATATGGATTAAAGTAGCCTTTCCTCTCATTTTGATATTCATTGTTCCAAAGAGTATTTGTGATAGTATCAATAATGCCAAGATAAATCATTCCATAGGAAAGTGGAATAGCTACACTAACGTGCCCACCGGGAAAAGTGTACATGATACCACCTGAAATCAGATTGAATGGCAGATCTGAAACAGTCATATAAATTAACCCATTTTCTTTTGCCTGCAAAATACGATCTTTTGAATTTGTAAATATTTTATTTGCCGGTCGGTTGCCTCGAATACTATCAACTGTGCCGTTGTTGTAAATGATCTTATATATTTCCCTTCTGTCTAGCATTTTAATTTTGACTTCATCCTTTCTCACGATTTGGTATTGTACAAAGTCAGGTCCCACTTCCAGCACCTTAGTCTGAATACTATCCAAATTCATTTTAATAATAACATCCTGTGCGGTTAGTACTCCCGGTGCCACAAATAAAAAAATGGAAATCAATAACAATAAAAAGTAGGACATCCTTTTGTTTAAATTAAACCACAAATTAAACATCAAAATTCATTTAACTATTAGAATTGATAACCCATCTGAATCCCTAACTCTAACATAGGAATGGTTGACGATGATGATTGTTTAGGAGAATTTATCTCATAATTTCCGTATGTGTATTGATAATTCATCCCAAGACCGGTTCCAATAGTTGTGGAAACAAAAAATTTATTGGTGATATGAAAATAGACAGCACCTCTAAATAACACTGCATTGTAATAACCGGTTTCTGTACTAGTTTCAAATAAATAGTTGGGATAGGGAGTTAATACTTTTTCAAGCAGGTAATGATACATTCCAAATTCAATTCCAGGCCCAAAACCAAAAGTTACTAATTGTTGGCTTTTTGGAAAGTAAGTTAAATCAAAACCTACACTAAATATTTTATCTTTATCGAAGTAACCTGAATTGTTTGTATTTGAATAATAGTGATCCTCAAAAATCAATGATTGAATTCCATTGCTCTTGGTACCAAACGAAAGTGGTACTTTAACGCTGAACAGCCCCTCTTTGAAATTCCGTTCATATCCGGCTGAAATAATCCCTAAAAATGGATCGGTAAAGGATACGAACACGTTATTCCTTTTGGAATTTGTATAGGGTGGAATCTGCTTCAATGGTTTGGGTGTTGCTATTGCTTTTTTAGTACTAGAATAGTTAACTTTCACGTTCATTGAATCTATGTAGCCATTGGAATAAATTATTTTCGAGACTGTTTTTTTATCAATAATATATAACGGTCCACCAGGATTGTTGAATTTTTTAAATTTTATCTGCTTGGCACCAATTTCAACCACTTTAGCAATGGTAGTATTGTTACTAACGTCATAAATA
>JBBQVM010000018.1:0-22806 GCA_038211525.1 Bacteroidia bacterium | reverse complement strand
GTGTTCATTTTTAATAATTGGCAGTTTTTCCAAACCTGAACCATCGGGCAAAGTGTTATCAAGAAACAGAATTTGAAAATCATCCTTAATTAATTTAAGTTCCCCTTCTTCTATTGTTCCGGAAAATGCCGCTGTGATTCCAATTTGCTTGAGTATCCCTGTCAATAAAATACAAATATCTAACTCGTCATCAATTATAAGAGCCTTTAATTCTTCCATGCATATAATATGTTTTCAAATATAAGAAATTGTGTGCATTTTATAATTACCAATTTTTGTTCCTTAAATAATAATTGTGGAATATTTTCCTTTTTTACTCCACATTTAGGGTAAATCCGTTCAATAATACATTAAAAATGGGGCTGGCACTGTTTTGCATAAGATCACAGTAAAAGTATAAATTAATCTATTAAAAAATCAATATTATGAAAGCTACAAAATTGAATGAAAAAGAAATTGAATCCATGAATCAATTGATTGAGTACAATAACGATCGCACTAACGGTTACCAAAAGGCTGCTACAGAGACAGATCATGCAGATTTAAAGCAATTGTTTAATAAATACAGTGCACAAAGTACCCAATTTGGTAGTCAACTGCATCAACGCGTGCTTTCGTTAGGTGGTGAGCCTGCTACAGGAACCACCAATTCCGGAAAAATCTACCGTGCTTGGATGGACGTTAAAGCTGCACTAACCGGTAAAGATAGAAAAGCGGTATTAAATTCGTGTGAATTTGGTGAGGATGTTGCCCTTCATTCCTATGGAGATGCCTTAAAAACGCCTGAACTTTCAGTTGAATCTCGCTCTCTGATTGAGCAACAATCTCATCATATTCGAGAAGCGCATAATGAAATTAAAAATTTAAGAGATCAGGCTGAATAATTCAGTTACATTATAATAATTTGTAAAGAGTGTCCAATTCGGGGACACTCTTTATTTATATAATCAATACACCCAACCAGAACATTATTTCACTCCACAAACTGAGGAAAAATCTCCACAAATTTATGTCAACTTATCTTCCAACCTCCAACGGGGAAATCCATTATTGCGATTATAATGATGTCGTTGATCATCCGATGGTTTTTATTCATGGTTTCCCGTTAGACCAAACATCCTGGGATAACCAGGTAAGTTTTTTCAAAAAGAGCAACCGGGTTATCACCTATGATTTGATGGGACTTGGGCATTCCAAATTTTCCTATCCTACAGTAACAATCGACTCGCATGTGGATGATTTAATCCATCTGATGAACCATCTCCACCTGGACAAGCTACATTTGGTAGGATTATCAATGGGCGGTTATATAGCTTTAAGAGCTGTTTTAAAACATTCTGATAGGTTTCATTCAGTAGTCTTGGCAAACACCAAGGCGGAAGGAGACGATAATAAAGCAAAGGCAAACCGCTTTGAACAAATTGATCAATTAAAGTTAAACGGAACTTCTTCTTTCACAAAATCAATTTTAACAAAACTTCTAAGTCCCAATTACCGCGAAAAATATTTTAATGAAACGGAGCAATTATCAAGAATAATAGCTTTGCAGTCTATTACCGGTTTAAATGCTAATTTAATTGCTATGGCTTCTCGTTTTGATCACACCTTGGACTTACGGACAATTAAAACTCCTACTCTTGTAATTTCTGCTTTAAATGATGAAATTATTAGTCAGGAGAACAGTGCTACTTTAAAAAATAATATTGTGAACGCAGAATCGGTAACTCTGGAGGATTCGGGTCATTTAAGCAATCTGGAACAACCGGTTGGATTTAATGCAGCCATAAAAAGTTTTTTAAACAGAAGAAATTAAATGTTTCTTCTCCATTTTCTATTAATTTTCAATTTTACGATGGCATCTTTTTTGAATTATAATAATAGTATTAAACACCTACAATAATGGCAAATTATTCAAATAAAAATGCAACCTATTCAGGAAGCGATAATAAAATAAATTCATTAAGCATAGCAGTTCCGGCATCCATCATTGGTGGAATAGTATTAATCATATATTTTATGCTTTTGAAATTCGGTAGCTATCATCTGAATACCAATTTAAGATGGTTCAATTATTTGCTTCTTGTACCAGGTGTATTTTATACATTAAACAGGTATGTAGTAGCTGCGTCAGGAAAAACCTATTTACAGGCTTTTTTGGTGTCCTTTATCTCGATTTTAGGTTCTATCTTCATTTTAGCTATTTTCATGACTATTTACCTGTACATCGACCATCCGTTTATGGAGCAGGTCTATCAATCTGCCTTTCCGGAGTTACAATTAACCCCAATGAGCGTTTTTCTTTTGTTGATTGGTGAAGGAGTGATTGGAGGATTGATTTTAAGTTTTGTTGTTTTACAGTTTTTTAAAGATAGAATACACAATGCTGCTTAACAAAAAATGGTAGTTACTTGAAATTTTGAAGAGTACTCATCTGTTAAAATAAGAATTGGTTGACGGCTTTTCGCAAGAAGTGTATTTAATTGATAGTGAATTGATTAAATTTATTACTATTCACATTTTTAGTTCAGCTATTGATTATATTTGCTGTCAATTAAAATTTTTATGAAAAATCATAATTCTAAAGAATTGAGTGTTTTTTTGGCCGATGATGATGATGATGACAGAGAAATTTTTGAAGATATAATTCATCAAGTGAACGGGCCTATAAATTTTTTTGGTTTGAAGAATGGTACAGAATTGATTCTGAAATTGAAGGAAACTTTACCGGATTTGATATTTTTAGATCTCAATATGCCAGGTATGGATGGAAGGGAATGTTTGGTAGAAATGAAAAGCAACAAGCAACTTGAAAAATTAAAAGTGATTATTTGTTCTACCTCAGCATCTCCTGAAGATATTTCCTACGCCTACAATCAAGGAGCAGATTTGTATATTATTAAACCTAATAAATTCAATCAATATTTTTCAGTATTAAAAGACGTATTAAATTTATTTGTAGATCAAAAGCTTCCGATAAAAGATCGAAATAAATTTGTTTGGGGTTCTAAAATTTGACATGGATAGCGTTAACCGAGTCCATTGACAAAACGAACTAGATTATTTGAGTTAAAGGCAGCTCAATAGTGAAAGTTGCACCTTGACCGGGTATTGAAACAGCAGAAATAAATCCATTGTGATTTGTTACAATAACTTTACAAAGTGCCAAACCAATTCCGGTTCCTTCAAATTCACTTCTTCCATGTAGCCTTTGAAAAATTTCGAAGATTCGATTTGAATATTCATTTTCAAATCCGATTCCATTATCGGTTACAGTAATTCGCACGAATTGCTGGTTCAGTAAATTGGATTGACCTATTTTACTTTGAAGAACCTCTTTTTCAAATAATTCAGAAGAGATTTGAATTATACTTTGTTTACCGGGAATGGAAAACTTTAAAGCATTGCCAATTAAATTATAAAATACTTGATATAAATGTAAACTAACTCCTTCGACATCCGGCAAAGAGTCAGAAGAAATAATTGCATTTTTGTTTTGTATAACCAATTCTAAATCAGACTTTATATTAGAAATTATTTTATTCAGGTCACATTTTACAAATGGGTCTTTGATATGAGATAGTCGTGAAAAATCTAACAGATCAAAAATTAATTTAGACATCCTATTGGCTGCCGTAATCATTTTATCAATGTAAACGATCGTATCTTCATTTAAAGAATCAGCAGCTTTTATTTTAAGACGATCTCCAAAGGTTTGAATTTTTCTCAAGGGTTCCTGCAAATCGTGAGAAGCTACAAATGCGAATTGCTCCAATTCATTGTTAGATTTTTTTAAATCATGGATATATTTATTGAGTTCTATTTCATATTGCTTCTCTTTAGAAATATCATCAAAAGTAATAGTAAATCCATCATTCAGTTTTACAGCAACTATTCGAAACCATTTTTTAAATTTTTCATTGCTATAATAACTTTCCTTTTTAACAATAATGTTTTTATCAGTAACTTCCACATAAGACTTGAAAAAGCCATCTTTTATACTTGTTGGAAAAACAGTTAATAATTTTTCTTTCAACATATTCTCAGGAGTTCTCCCAACAAGATTTGCCGCATTTGCATTAACCTGAATAAATTCGAAATCTATTATTTTTGCTTCAGCATCTCTAATTGCCTTGAACGACATAATTCCACTAGGTGATGCTTCCAAAACTGTTTCCAAAATATCAAATACTTTCTTCTTGTTTCTTATTTCGATCAAAATTGTAACCAGAGAAAGAATTAAGATACAAATTGCTGTCATAGAAAAAATCATACTGAGCATTCTAGCATTTTGAGTGGCTGCCGTAACTTCAAGATCCCCCTCTATACGTATGCGATTGCTCTCGTTTTTCATTTTATTAGTTATAATCCTAATTGAATCCATGATAGACGTTGATTCCTTAAAAACCTCCAAATGACCAAATTTGAAATTGTCTGATTTTTTTAAATGCAAAATAAATTCCTGAATGGCCAGTTTTTCTTCAACCAACGATTGAATAGTATCCAAATATTTTTTTTGGATGGGGTTGTCGTTGGTGAGTCCTTCTAACTCTAACAACTGCTTATTAACTCCAACTTGATTCGTATAATAGGGATTTAAGAAGCTCTGATCGTCGGTAATAACAAAACTATTAATACCGTTTTCTGTATCTTTAATTACTCCAACTAACTCTTCAATTTTCTCTTGAACATGCAAGGTGTGGAGTACCATTTTTGAGTTTTTATTAAATTCCTCAAAACTAGATCTGAATAAATAAATTAAAACGCCTATTACCACCAGAGCGATACCAAACACTAAAAATACTCTTCGCAATACAGAAATGTTTTCCATTACTTACTTTCCGATTAAAATATTATTGCAATATTAACAAAAAAACCGTAGTATCAGAATAGATACTACGGCCCTGTAAAGGTTAATAATCATAATTATTTCTTCGCTTCACTATTTTCATCCATTTTAGCACTTGGACGATTAGTTGCCTTAATAGCACCAAACTTTATCTTTTGCTCCGCAATTTTCAGGTTATCAGATGTTTTTATTTCCTTTTCTAATTGATTTTTTCGAGTTCCAAGAGCCTCCCATAAAAGTTCTATTTTATCCCATTGCTCTCTGGTCATAGTTTGCTTGTGGTCTTCAATATAGGTAACAAAATGAGTGTGTACATCTAAGATGTTTGCAGCATTTACATTAGTCATATCTTCAGAAATTCCTGCAGGCAAAATATTCATCATTACTTCTTCCGTTTTCTTTAAGTCATCTTTACGTTTCATTTCAGCTTGATAATCTTCTTTAAAGGAATCCCAATCAGCTTGAAGTGAAGCATATTCCGCTTTCATATTATCATTCCAATCTTCCATTTTTGCTTCAGCCTTATTCTTTTTTTCGTCATAATTGGCTTGTAAATCATCCCAATTGTTGTCGTAATAGGTCTGTACACTATCACGGTGAGAGGAAACATAAGTTTTGAAGTCATCGTACGCAGGATCCGTCTTTTTTTCGTTTGAACAAGCAACAAATATACTTGCTGAAATAGTAAACATAACAATTGCTAACAGCTTTTTCATAATTTTTCGATTTAGGTTAATTCGTTTGAGTTATTAATGTTAGATTGTATCCTTTAAGAATCATGCCACCTATAAATTAATAGAAATAGGCCTGAAATTCAACAATTACTTCTCAATATGAGGTAATAAATGCACATCTTAGTAGAAATCGCTCAGCAACTTCTTCTAAATTTTTTAGTACGTGAGAACTTAGGCCCAAAACAATTTAGACGAACCTATTTTTTTAAATGGGTTTCAGCATCCTATTTATTCATTCAACACGAAATTAGTTTTGTTTCATAACCAGCCCCTGGTTCGCCAAGGTATCTCCAATCAGTATTTATCAAATTGCATACTCAGCACAGGTAAAACATGCGTCTGGTGCATTAAAAAACCGATATAAATTAAAATTTATATCGGTTTTTCGTAACCAAAATTTGTTTTATGAGACCACTATTTTTGAACTTTGGCTGTTGGTTCTGATGTATGTGGCTCATTTTTCCCCGGTGTAATTCTGGTAGGGTCATTTTTCTTTTCCGGTTCTGCTGTCCGGTCTAACCTCGAAGGATCATTGATAGATTCTTTTTCATTAATCGTTTTGTGTGAATCATTCTGTGAATGCGTTGATTCATTTTGTTTCTGGTGAATAGTACTTACCGGTGCTTTTGCAGGATTTTTTTTATTTTCTCCTTTTTGTTCAGAAACTTTTGCATTTTCTTTTTGAGTAGTCATAATAATTATTTTTTAAAGATTAATATTAATTGAATTACATCGATGGTACTGAAAATAAAGTGCCATATCCATAAATCAATCCTAAATTAATAGTAATCTGTGATTTACAATATCTAATCAACAAAGCGGTGCGACAAAACATACACAAATATTGTCAAATATTCCACAGCCAGATATTTACTTTGATTTCTTTTCCTCTCGTTTTTCCTTCTTTTCCTTTTCCATTCTTTTTATAGCGCCACGAAGTAGCCAGCTCTTTTTTGCTGCTTCCAAATTTTCATCAAGCGATTGACTGGAATTATTAAGGTTATCAAGAGTTTCAGAAACATCTTGCGCCAGAGTTGAATCTCTGAGTAACATGGATAAGGCCCCTTTGCCATTATTAATGTTATACATGATTGCAGCCAATTCAGAGCTTATTATTTCCGCATTTTCTGCTGTATTCTTTAAGCTTGCAACAATTTCATCCATTTCGACAGGAATTTCAGCTAATAAGTAGGAATTTTCAGTAACCTCAGGAGATTCGGCAGTGCCAGCAGTGATGGTTACCATCTTATCCCCCATCAATCCATCTGAGCCAATCACACACTTAGAATTTTTGCGAATAAACTTTTGTACATTTTTTTCAATAGTCATTTGAACATTCACCATGGTATCGTTTACCAGCGAAATTTCTCTTACTGTACCAATATTAATTCCATTTAATCGTACATTATTACCGGCTTGAAGTCCATTGACCCCCTTAAATATAGATTGCACAGTGAAAGTGGTCCCAAAAATATTTTGTTGCCTTCCAAGCACAAATATTGCAGCTATAAAAATAATGAATGCAGCAATTACCAGCACTCCGACTTTAATTTCTTTTTTAGTTTGTTTTTCCATACTATTAAATTTAAGTTACATGAAAGAAAGATCTCACAAATGGGTCTTTCGATTCAATCAATTCATCATAAGTTCCTTTATGGGCCACCAGGCCATCTTTTAGCATGATGATTCGGTCCGAAGATATTTTTACACAATTCATGTCATGTGTAATAACGATAGAACTCGTATTGAATTTTTTTTGTATATCATTAATCAAATTACTAATTTCTAAAGCGGTAACAGGGTCGAGTCCGGTAGTTGGTTCGTCATACAGTACTATTTCAGGTTCCAATATGAGCGTTCTAGCCAGTCCAATTCTTTTCTTCATTCCACCAGATAATTCAGAGGGCATTAAATTCAATGTTTTTTCTAACCCAACCTCTCTAAGTGCAGCATTTACTTTTTCCTTTAATTGAGATGTTTTCAGCTTTTCTTTTTGTCGTTTCAATGGAAACTCCAAATTTTCTTTAACCGACATTGAATCATAGAGCGCTGCATTCTGAAAAAGAAATCCAATTTTCTTTCGGTGTTGATTTAGTTCCACCTCTTCCAAATCTCTCATGTTTTTTCCAAGAACTTCAATAGCTCCCGCATCGGGCAAAATCAAATTCACAATACATTTTATTAGTACTGATTTTCCTGTTCCCGATTTGCCTAATACGGCAAGGTTTTCCCCTTGAAAAAGATTTAGGTCAATACCATTTAGTACCTGGTTAGCACCAAATGCTTTTTTTAGGTTTGTTATTTCAATTACCTTTTTATCCAAATTCATAAAATGCAGATTAACTGATAATAAGTGCTGTAATTTGTACAACAACCATATCACAAAAAAATATTAATAACGACGCCATCACAACGGCTTCGTTAGATGCTTTACCAACGCTTTCTGTCCCTTTGTTTGCATTATATCCTTTGTAACATCCAACCATGCCGATAATAAATCCAAAAATTACAGATTTAATAGTAGCAGGTAGTACATCAGAAAATTGTAATACTCCCATTGCTCTGGAGATAAATAAAACGAAAGAAACATCTCCTTCAATATTAACGCCCAAATAGGAGCCTAACAATCCCACGGCATCAGCAAACACTGTCAGCAAAGGTAACATGAGTGTTGTAGCAAGTACCCGTGTAACAACTAGATAGTTATAGGGATTAGCACCGCAAACCTCCATAGCATCAATTTGTTCTGTGACCCTCATCGATCCTAGCTCAGCACCTATTCCTGAACCTATTTTCCCTGCACAAAGAATAGCAGTTATAACCGGTCCAATTTCCCTGATAATAGAAACAGCAACCATTCCCGGTATCCATGACTCGGCTCCAAATTCTTGCATGGTGGGTCGAGCCTGAATAGTTAAAACCACTCCCATAATAAAGCCGGTAGTGAGTACCAACATGAAAGTCTTATTTCCTATAAAATAACATTGCCTCATAAATTCTTTAAATTCAAATGGGCGTTTCGCAATTTGCCCGAACAGTCGAACAGTAAAATTAAATGCTTTACCAATTCCCACTAAGTAATCATACATCTGATTACTTATAATCTGGTAAATTGTTGTTGATGTTCCAGTATGGGTTTGATTCATTTCAGTAATAAATAGAAAGTTAATGGGTTGTACAGTATTAAGGTAATAATCGTGCCGACTATTTTGACAACGAAACTAGTTAGGAAGTAGAGTTTTTTATTAAAGTCAATCACACTTTGGGGAATTAATGCCTCAATTTTAAATATGAACATGTTTCTCAAAATTGAATACAATTTTCCGTCTCTTTACATCTCTCTTCATAGCCAAATGTTCTCGAATTTAAACGTGATTAAAGTAATACTGCAACACAAATTTGGTGGCCATGGTTCATTATTTGTAATACCCAATTCAACTAAAATAAAATTAAACTTTAAAAAATAAAATCATGGCAAACTACGGAAAAACATTAGCTGCATTATTAATTGGTGCAGGTGCAGGAGCAGTACTAGGAATATTATTCGCACCGGAAAAAGGAGAAAAGACTCGCAAAAATATAAAGAAAATGGCAGAGTCTAAAAAAGATGAATTTGAAAATTACATCGACGAAAGTATAGAATTTTTAAAGGATAAGTTTGATCAAGGAAAAGCTAAAGTTGATAAATTAGCATCCAATATTCAAAGTAAAGCTGAAGATGCCAAAGATGAAGTAAAGTCGCAAGCTGAAAACCTGAAAGGTCGTGTGAAGTCAGAAATGGATGATGTTCGCAGAGATGTAAAACATTCTCAGTCTTAAAAAATCCATCTAACTTTTAAAATCAGATTTTTATGAGTGCTAAAAATGAAACCTGGATGAATACTATGACCGATTGCACCAATCACCTGTTATCACAGGGATATCGTGAAGAATTCCAAATTGGTGATCTATCGATAAAATCCTTGTCAGATGATATATCCTATTTACCAAAGGATGTTCATATTTCGAACTTCTATCGGTTTGAAGGAATGAATGATCCATCAGACAGTGCAATTTTATATGCTGTTGAAACACATGATGGTAAAAAAGGATTGTTGATTGATGCGTATGGTGCAAATGCAGATCCACGTTTAGGTGAATTTATTAAGCAAATTGCCACCATCACAAAGAAGTTGAAATAAATTCTATTCGGCACTTAATTAAAAAAGGAGTACAACAAATCGTTGTGCTCCTTTTTTTGATCACAATAGGTGGCGGTTCATAAAGGCTTTCCGGTTCGAAAACAAAGTTTGAATCCTGTAAGGTACTCATTAACTATTTAGGAATACCAGTAAATGGCAAACTAACATACGTAATTTACTTAATGAAAGATTGTCCATTTAAACGTAATTTAAAAACCTCATCCACAGCTTTTCTTACAAAAAAAGAGAAAAAGATATTTTAATGGAATCGAAACATTATTGTTACAAAAGAAAACAACTTAAAGAAACCGACTCCCAGCGTAGAAGCAATTTTAATTACTTCGCTTTTGGAAGTCGGCTTTATTAATCTTGTAATATGATATGGTAACTTAAAGTAGTTTGTTTAAAGTTAGACTTTGCCGCCACGAATAACTCTCATCAAAATAGCAATTACTGCAATTACCAACAAAATATGTATAATTGCTCCAACGCTATAAGCAAAAAATCCTATTGCCCAAGCAATAATTAACACTACGGCTACTAAATAAAGTAAATTTCCCATTGTTTTAAGTTTTAAGAATAGTTAATGTTGTTTGATATAAATAATTCGTATTAATCATATTGCCAAAATCATTCCTTCACTAAAAATTACCTAATAGTTGATTATTCCGCTTATCTTTACACAATATGAGGAATAAAATTCACTAATTCGGGAAAAAATGATGGATTCTTCAATTTTTTGTTTTGGATTAATGTTTGGATAAACAGAGCAACCTATGAAAACACCAAACGGAAGCAAACTTACCATTAAATTGTTTTGGTTATTATTAAAGAATGCGGCAACTGATTTCTTTGATGATAGAGGCATTAAACTAAGTGCTGCTTTAGCCTATTATACTATATTTTCAATAACGCCCTTGTTGTTAGTATTGATTACTACAACCGGTTATTTTTGGGGAGCAGATGCAATAAATGGCAGTTTATTTGGTCAAATTCAAGGCTTTGTTGGAAAGGATGCAGCCTTACAAATTCAGGATGCATTAAAAAACACCGTAATTTCTCAAAATTCCTGGATTGGAAATACTTTAGGAGTAATTGCGCTAATATTTGGTGCGACAGGAGTATTCGTAGAAATTCAAGATTCAATAAATATGATTTGGGGATTAAAAACAAAACCTAAAAAAGGGTTTGTCTCTTTGGTGTTAAACAGATTAATTTCCTTTTCGATGATTCTTTCGATTGGATTCTTACTTTTGGTAGCTCTAATAATAAATTCATTAATGGATATCTTCAGTGAAAAAATTCAGCAGTTATTTCCTGACCTTGCATTTATAGTAATTTATTCTTTCAATATTTTTCTAATTTTGTTTATCATATCTATACTATTCGCAACTATATTTAAGGTTTTACCGGATGCAAAAATTACATGGAAGACTGTTTTGCCGGGAGCAATATTTACTGCAATTCTTTTTTTAATTGGAAAATGGGCCATTGGATTCTATCTTAGTAATTCACAAATTGGAACTGCCTTTGGAGCTGCCGGTTCCATATTAATAATACTCGTATGGATCTATTATTCAGCTATTATATTATTTTATGGCGCTGAAGTTACTCAACTTTATGCACAACGTTTCGGCAAGGCCCTTGAACCAAATTCCTACGCTACATTTATTAATACAACCAAAAATCCGAGTTTGAAAAATGAGATGCCGATTTCAAAATAAAATTAATTCATACTAAATAATATATCAATGAACAGGGCCCTTTTAAAAGTATTGATTATTGATGATGACGAAGATGATTTCTTTATTACAAATTCAATTATTGAGGAATTGAATTCAAAAAACATTGTGGTAGATTGGACTCCTAGTTTTGTTAAGGGGTTAGAAAGCTATAAAAATGACCTACACGATATTTATATTGTAGATTATTTGTTAGGTGCGAAAACCGGTATTGATTTTTTAATTTCGGTCTCCGCCTTTGAAAATAAAAAACCTATCATTATGCTCACCGGCAAAGGCGATCAAAATGTTGACAAGCAGGCAATGACATTTGGCGCCTATGATTATTTAGTAAAAAATGACCTCACAAGTTCCATTTTGGAACGTACCATGAGGTATTCGCTAGATAGACATGCGGCAAATAAAAAACTTGCCGAAAGTGAGGCAAAGTATCGTAGCATTTTCGAAAGGTCACGCGATATGATCTTCATTACAGACCCCGCCGGGATTTTTTTGAATGCAAATGAATCTGCTACTCGCATACTCGGTTACTCCCGATCCGATTTAATAGGAATGAACATTATATCACTGATTTCACAGAATGACCAAAAGAAAACATTGCAATACCATATAGATAATTTAATGGATATTTCTGACCTTGAATGCACGATTTCTTCTCAAAACAAGCAATCTAAGATCTGTCTTTTATCAATAATTTTTCAATCCGACAAAGAAAACAATACTATTATTCAAGGTTTAATCCATGACATTACAAAGCGGAGAAAGGCTGAGAACGATTTAGCCACAGCAGAAAAATTAGCAGTTACAGGTAGAGTTGTGAGAATGATTGGTCATGAAATTAGAAACCCTTTAACTAACATAAATCTTTCATTGGAACAAATAGAATTTGAAACAAAAGAGAATTCCGAATTGTTGATGTATATCGATATTATCCGAAGAAATTCTGAAAGGATAAACAGTCTTATCACGGAACTGTTAAACTCCTCTAAACCAGCAGAATTAAAAATAAGTAAAAAATCTATAAATACTGTCGTGCAACAAGCGTTGGAATTGGTAGCTGATCGAATTCATTTGAAAAATGTGAATTTGGTAACCAGATTCTCAACAGACATTTGTGATATATCCATTGATGACGAAAAAGTCAAAATTGCAATATTAAATATTCTGGTAAATGCAATTGAATCAATGCCTGAAAAAAATGGAGTTTTGGAAGTGGATACCCGTGGAGAGGATGATTTTTGTGTGCTCGAAATCAGTGACAATGGTTGCGGGATTCCGGCAGATCAGATGGGTAAAATCTTTGATCCTTATTTTAGTAACAAACAAAAAGGTACCGGTTTAGGTTTAAGTACCACACATAATATCATTCGCTCACATAATGCAATTATAGATGTTAGCAGTGAAGTTGATAAGGGAACAACATTTGTAGTTAAGTTTAACTTTAATTGATATTAATATGAAAATACTTGTAATTGATGATGAAAGAGAAATCCTGGATGCAATTGAACAGATTCTCTCAAAAGAAGGCTATGAAATTGAGAAGTCCGATAATATTTTAGAAGGGAAAGCTAAAATTAAATCAGAAAAATACGATCTGATTATTTCTGATATTATGCTTCCTTTCTGGGGTGGCTTTGATTTGGTAGATGCCGTTAAAGAAAATGAATCTAATAAAAAAACTCCGGTACTTATTATTACAGGGATGGACAAGGATATTCTTGAGAGCACCAACACCTTTGCGGATGGTTGTTTACCAAAGCCTTTTACAGGAAAGCAATTAACAGAGATGGTAAAGTCGCTGGTGGAATTATAATTTTTAAATCTCAATTTGGGCAAATAATTCCTTCTGCTGCCGGATAACAAATTTATCCAATATGCACTCGATGGTTCCCGGAGCAAAAACCAATTATAACTGTTTAACATTGAATTGAATGGATTTATCAATACAAAAAACAATTCCCGTTTCCATCTGACCCACTTCGTGATTATACGTCGAGAATAACTATCCATTTATGCAAAAGAAATTTAAAATAATTTTAATCTTTATAGTATTCCTCGTTGCATTACGTATTGCCTTGCCCTACATAGTTTTAAAATTTGCAAATAATGAACTTGCAAAACTAGATGGGTATAACGGTCATATAGAAGATATTGATATCTCCTTATATCGTGGTGCTTATGTTATTGATAGCATATACATTAATAAGGTGGAGAAAAAATCGGGTGATCAAACTCCTTTTATATCTGCAAAAGCGATTGATTTATCGGTCCAATGGGCAGCATTACTTCATGGGAGAATTGTTGGAGAATTAATTTTTACAGATCCCATACTTCATTTCACCAAAGACAAAACCGAACTAGCTGAAGTGAAAAAGGACACTGCTGATTTTCATGATTTATTGAGTTCTTTAATGCCCTTAAAAATTAACAATGTGCAATTTATAAATGGGAAATTAAAATATAGTGACTTATCGGCTACACCAAAAGTAAATATCGAAATGACCAAAATAAATGCATTAGCATCTAATTTGTCAAACGTTCAAGATACCTCACTGTTACCATCCAGAATCACTGCTAAAGCAAATGTTTATGAAGGCACTTTAGATGTTTTAGTGAAGCTGGATGCTTTGGCGGAACAACCACTTTTTGATTTAAATGTTAATTTAGTAAATACTAATTTACCTGAACTTAATCCTTTCTTTAAAGCCTATGCTAATATAGATGTGAACAAGGGAGTATTTAGTATGTATTCAGAAGTTGCAGCTAAGAATGGAAAATTTACAGGTTATGTAAAACCAATTATCACCGATTTGGATGTACTTGGTCCGGAAGATAGAGATGATAAATTTTTGGATAAAGTATGGGAAGGATTTGTGGGTTTAGTTGGTTCCGTAATAAAAAATAGAAGCAAAGATCAGGTGGCTACTAAAATTCCTTTGAATGGTGAATTTAATGACGCCAAGGTAGGAACAATGACTGCTATTGTTGAGTTGTTAAGAAATGCTTTTATACGCGCCCTATATCCTTCCATCGATAACCAGATAACATTAAAATCGGTTGATGAAAAAAATAATGAGCACAAAGGATTTTTCAAAAGATTGTTTAGTGGTGAAAAGAAATCTTCCAGTCAGTCAGACGAGAAAGAGAAGTAGTGTTGCCAAATTTTTGTTTTCTGTTTCTTTAAACTCGAACCCATCTATTACATCCGATAGCGCTTTATTAAACAGGAGTGTGAACATAAATGGGTCATATCTTGCGCTTAATCAGGGTGTTTTGTGTTTGTTCGCCATTTTCTTCGTGAAATACAAATTTATTTACCTTTAGCGCATCTTCCGCAAAGTAAGCCGACTAGGTTTAGTTGCTTTAAGAACAAATCAACCGACTTCACTATGACAGAAGCTATATCAACGGATTCATTGAATCAAAACCATCAGAATGTTCACCCTTCTGTGTTTACATTTCTCATTATGCCAATGGGAATTGTTACCGGTTTTGTAAGTGTAGCCCTTGCTTATCAATTTTCACAGGCTGGTATTTCAATAGAAAAAATAGCTGCACTGGTTGCGGCAGCCCTATTACCGCACATGTTTAAATTTTTGTGGGCTCCATTAATTGATTCCTTTTTCACTCTTAAAAAATGGCATTGGGTTTCTAACCTGATTGCCGGAGCCGGCATTGTTGCGATGGGTTTAATGCCTATTAAAGAAGCGAATCTACCTATATTAACCCTACTTGTAATACTTGTAAATTTTGCAGTTACTTTCACGGCTATGTCTACAGAAAGTTTGATGGCTTATGCAGTTCCGGAAAATTTAAAGGGCAGAGTTGGAGGCTTTTTTCAGGCGGGAAATCTTGGTGGAACGGGACTTGGAGGAGGTGCGGGACTTTGGTTGGCACAACATCTATCATCACCATTAATATCAGGGCTAATAGTAGGTACTGCCACTTTTTTATGTTCTGCCGGATTATTTTTTATCACTGAATCAAAATCAACATTGAGGAGTGAAAAAATTAGTGAAACCATGAATAATTTACTGAAAGATATCTGGTCTATTTTTAAATCCAGAAATGGATTAATGGTGATGTTACTTTGCTTTCTTCCATTAGGAACAGGAGCTGCATCCGGGTTATGGTCGGCCGTTGCTAACGACTGGAGCGCAAGTGCAGATACTGTTGCAATAGTAACAGGGGTATTAAGTGGTTTCATGTCAGCCGGAGGTTGTATTATTGGTGGATGGATATGTGACCGGATGAATAGACGTAATGCTTATCTTATTTTTGGATTAGTGGGTGCCAGTATCGCTCTAATGATGGCCTACTCTCCTCATACTGAATTAATGTATATCATTTGGACATCAGTATATGCAATAGGATTAGGATTTTCCTATGCCGGTTTTACGGCAGCTGTTTTGGAAACAATTGGAACAGGAGCTGCTGCTACAAAATATAATATTTACGCAGCCCTATCAAACACTCCCATTTACCTTATGACCTATATTGACGGGTGGGCTCATGCTAAATGGGGGCCAACTGGAATGTTGAATACGGAAGCTGTAGTTGCGATAATTGCAGTTATTGGATTTACATTGATTCAAACCGTTGTCTACAGAAAAAAATACAAATCGATTCCAAATTAAAAATAATAGAGTGTAATTAATTAAAAATACCCAACTTTACAATTGGCCATTTTTTTTAGTAACATAGGCATCAATTAATTTAAATAGGTGCTTACTTTTTCAAAGAGTTGTTTATTTGAGATAAGCATAAGTCATACTTAGAGTGACATTAGTTACATAGCAATGTGATGTATGTCAGAGATTTGCATGAGTAAAGTCATTTCATGAACTTTTATTCTTTTATAATTTTGTGTTCTCAAACTACGAAGATGAAAAATATAATTATTTTAGGAGCAGGTACCGCAGGCACCATGATGGCTAATCACCTCAACCATGAACTTAATAGGGATGAATGGCAAATTTCAGTTATTGATGAAAAAGAGCAACATCATTACCAACCCGGTTATTTATTTCTTCCATTTGACATATATACGCCTGAAGATATTATCAAAAGTATCGATGAATTTATTCCTAAAGGAGTACATCTGGTAAAAGGTACTATTAATAAAATTGAACCCGAAAGCAACAAGGTATTAATGGATGATGGCAGGATCATGAATTATGAAATTCTGATAATAGCTACAGGTGCCAAAATTGCTCCGGAAGAGGTAAATGGCATGTTGGGTTCAGAATGGCAGAAAAGCGTTTTTGATTTTTATTCTTTTGAAGGTTCACTTGCACTTCGCAATAAATTACGTGGCTGGACCGGAGGAAAAATGGTTGTACATATTACAGAAATGCCTATTAAGTGTCCGGTTGCACCGTTAGAATTTGCCTTCCTTGCCGATTCTTTTTTTAAGCATAAAAAAATGCGTGAAAAGGTCGAAATTACTTTTGTAACTCCCCTAAGCGGAGCTTTCACAAAACCAAAAGCAACCGAAGCGCTCGATCATTTATTGGACGAAAAAAATATATTGGTAGAAAGTGATTTCGCAATTGAAAGAATCGATAATGAAAATAAAAAAATTATCGATTACGGAGGAAAAGAAATCCCATTTGATTTATTAGTAACCGTACCCACCAACAAAGGGGACGATTTGATAGCGAGATCAGGAATGGGTGATGATTTAAACTATGTTCCAACCAACAAGGCCACCTTGCAATCATTAAAATATGCCAATATTTTTGTGCTTGGGGATGCGTCCAACATTCCGGCTTCAAAAGCAGGATCTGTGGCGCATTTTGAAGCAGAAATATTAACCGAAAACATCAAACATTTTATCAATAAGGAACCGCTCAATGAAGAGTTTGATGGACATGCCAATTGCTTTATTGAAACGGGTAATGGCAAAGCATTGTTGATTGATTTTAACTACACACACGAACCTGTAGAAGGAACTTTCCCGTTTGCAGGAATAGGACCTCTGCGCCTATTAAAAGAAAGCAGGATGAACCATATGGGGAAACTAGCTTTCCGTTGGATCTACTGGAACATGCTCCTTAAAGGGACCCATATACCTTTTGTCTCAAGTCATATGCAAGAGGCAGGAAAAGAATATTCAGAAACAGTTAATAACTAAAATAATGGAAAGAGAAATTTCAGGAAAAACAGTCCAAGTTAACCAGGAAGGTTATCTGTTAGATTTTAAAGAATGGGACAAGTCAATTGGTGAATGCATTGCAAGCGAAAACAACATTCAAATGACACCCCGACATTGGGAAGTAATTGAATATTTACAGAATGAGCACAAAAACGAAGTTCAATTAAGTATTCGTAAAATCAGCAAAAGTAGTGTAGTGGATATCAAAGAGTTTTACCAGCTCTTCCCACAAGGACCTTTAAAAACTGCAACCAAAATTGCAGGAATACCAAAACCAGCAAGTTGCTTATAAACACAAATAATCAAATATATGAACGAATTTAATGGCGAAATCAGGAAGATGATGATCATTCTTTCCAAAGCCACACTTGAAAATGTATATGCAGCCTTTGTTTTAGCAAATGGAGCACGAATGGAAGGTATAGAAGCGGAAATATTTTTCACTTTTTTCGGACTGGAGGCTATACACAAGAAAAAACTTGAACACCTACATGTAGCTACAGTTGGGAACCCGGCAATGCATATGCCCACCCTGTTAGGCGGATTACCGGGGATGGAAGCGCTTGCCACATCAATGATGAAAAAAGAAATGGAAAAAATTGATATGCCCGATATTCATGAGTTTCTGGATATACTGGTTGCTTCAGGGGTTAAACTCTGGGCCTGCAGATTGGCTATGGATATGTTCCATTACAAAAAAGAGGATATGTTTGATGAAATAAGCGATGTGATTACTGTTGGTGAATTTTACAACAGGGGTTCCGGATTAGGAACACATATGTTGTTTGTTTAATTGAAACGAATCAAAAAATCCTGTTAGTTAAAATAACTAACAGGATTTTTATTGTCTTTTAAGCTCACAAAGCAGCTTTGTGAGCTTTAATTCTGCCAACCACATTTGCAAGTGGAGTTGCAATTGCATTAATGTATTGAAAATTTCCATTTCGGTCATTTTTTATGGTAAGCTGAATTGGACAAGCTTCGCTTTGAACTGCATTTACTTTAAATGATTTTGTTTTTTCATCAAACTTGATGTAAGGCGCTCCGGAAGATCCAAATCGAAAATAACCTTTGATTAAATAACGCAATCCTTCCAGATTATAATTACCGCCTATTCTATCATTAAATCCGCTATACTGATCAACGAATCCTTCAATGTTCGCAGAATTTATCATTCTACCGGGATTTAAATCGGACGGGGCACTTTGCACACAAAAATAATCATTGTTAGAGACATCGTAGATTTCTGAATCAATTTCAAAATATGGAAGCAGTTGAACAATGGAAGCAGGTGTATTAATAATTCTGTAAAGCGCTATATCATCTTGGTAAAAGGCCTCCACCAATTCTGTTTCAATTAAATAAGTTTGTCGCTGCGCCTTTGGATCCATAAATATCATGGATGAATTAAAGTCGCTGTGGACTTTTGCATTATTATAAAATGTATTAATTCGTTGTTGGATTAACAAATACGGGTTACAAATTTGTTTTTGATACAAATTCACCCATCTGGTATCAAAATTAATTCTTTTCAACACATCAATAAGTGCTGGAAAATTATTTTGAAAAGCCATATTTAAATACCACTTATTGGTTGATTTATCAAATACATAGCCTTGTTCAAAAAGTTGAATTTCATTAGAGTTTAATTGAGGAGCCACTAAAGATTTATAGAGAAGATCGTCAATGGATTTAAAAAACCCCGATTCCATTCTCAGGTTATGAGCAACTGTCAAAATAAACCCGTCACCAATATGAAAAGCAACTATATTGTTGTCGAATTGCCTTCGATGAACCTCCGTTGGATTTTGAATGGACATAATTCTGAAAAGAGGAGAAGTAAGTTCATTTATAGCTGCTAATTTTTGATCTTTCATAATATTTAATTATTTAAAAGTAGGGTGTGCCGCCAAAATTACAATAAATAATCACCAATAATCAAGATCAACATGCATTTAGTTCGAGTAACAAAAATAATTAAAATTTACCTTTCCTATCTGCTTCAATTTGCAGTTTTTCAAAATTAACTTCAGGTATATTACAAACTTTACATAAATCGCATTTATTAAAAGTGATCCAATGATCTCTTTCATTGAAAGGGTATTTATTTACATAGGGCCGTAGACGGATTTTCTGAGAGATCCATAAATTCGTAAGAGTTGGATTGCTAACATAATATTTAATAAGTCTTCCTGCGTGTTTAATTACGTCGTCTTTGAAAGAAGGATATCTGGAAATTAACCTAACACATACAATATCGAGATTTTTTTCAAGAGTACTTTCTTCAAATACCGTAACATCAATTCCATAACCAATAGTTAACAAATCTCCACCCCAAGGTTTTTCGAGGCTGTTTGCTAGTAATGCCGCTTTAGTTTTTATTAACAATCTGTCATCTTTATGAGGCAGCGATCCCCTGATTAACTGGAAAGAACCTTCAGCCAACCAAACATTAAAAAAAGCATCCTGTTCAATATCAGAAAAGAGAATACTAAATCTGGCATCATTCAATACTTCTTCAGGATACAGTTCCATATTTTTGTTTATACGGGATTGTAACTCATACATTAAGTCTTGGGTTTGCCGATCAGTGAACATTGTAACAGTATTTGCTTCTTCGATTTCAAGCTTAAATTCTGTTTCTACATTAAAATACAATCCGGCATCTCCGTTAAGATTGTGGTATTCTGATACAAGATGGATCTGGTCATTTTCAAGATAATCGCCCGGATAAAGTATTGGAAATTTTATATTGCTTTCAGCTTCAAAATTCTCATGATAGTATTGTTGAAGAACATGCCTTGGAAATTTAATTTCATTAATCCATCTGTTGCTGTCATTTAACAAAACAAATCCGGGAGCAAATGGAATAGCCACTGAAGGATGTAAATATTTTGTGAATTTGCAAAAATTATCGGCAAAATATTGCTCACGTATCTTTGCCACTTCTAAATCCTCTTTGCCTTTGTAATGAACTTTATTTGGAAAATAACCTGCGCCACTCCATCCAGACAACAGAATATCGATTTTATTCCACTTACTTTTTATTTTTTGCAAAAGAAAATTGACGGCAGTTTCATGATTTGAGTTGAGGGCGTCATTAATATTTACAATAACCTTTCCATCACATTCTACAACAATTACACTTTCGAGGGAATATCCCAGATAAGTAATCTTGATATTTTTAAAATGGTAAGTTTTAAAACTTATGGCTTCTGTAATACTGTTAAATCCAAGATATTTTAAATAACCGACTATACCATCTCGCCACTGAAAAGGGAAAAATATTTTTGCCTTTTTTTGAATAAGTTTTAAAGATGCATTATGAAGGTGATCTTCGTGTCCGTGACTTATAAGCACCACATCTGCAATCTGAACTTTTGAAATATCTTTGGGTTTAGGGTAGAGCTGCCATTGGCCAGCGTAAGCTGAACCCACAATCCAAGGGTCAAAAGTGATTCTTACAGCAGATGTCTCCAGGACAAAACAAGAATGAGAAATATATTCAACACGCATTTATCATCTGATTAAAAAAGTAAAAACGTTTTTCTGAAAAGATTATTGTATCAAATAAAAATAATGATTAAAAGTACCTTTTTAAAATAAAGAATAAAACTCATTAATTAGACTGATTGATGAGGTAAAAAAGTGATGTTCCAATATAGTTGCAAAAATTCAATCAAAAATTCGAAGAGCAATAATAGTTACAATTGTAATAGCATCACCAATCAAATCGTTTAGTGAGGAGCTACCGAACTCAATCCAACAGCTCAATAACTATTTTATCGATTCTATCACTTTTCTCGTTATCTAAATCGATCTTAGTCTTACGCACCGTTTCAATTTTAATTGGCCATCCGTTATGAAAATCATAATCATACCTGTTGTTATCCGTTATTTGGAATACAGCGGTTTTAAATGCTTCTTGCATTTCTTCATCATTCAAACTCATATTTGTAAATACCTGTTTCATAATTTTCCTTGTATCTTCAGGATTAATACTCATCTGTTGAATCATGACACAGCGAGATTTTTTACGATCGATACTTTCAAAATAAATTTTACCATTTCCCTTTATGGGATCACCACCAAACATATTAGGTAATTGCTCTTCATACAAAACCGCTTCATTTGTTTTAAAACCTAATCCTAAAGGGAAATGAAAATATTGAATTTCTTTAAAGACCAGTTGCTCGATGCCTTGCTTAGAGCCGTACACTTGAGTGTAAGAATCCATTGCTTTCTGCAGTTCTGAATTTTTTAATTTGAATCGAAGTTCTTGGTATTCGGCCAAATCTGTAAACATGTCTTTCATCAAATCTCCTATTTCCTTCCAATTTTTAATTTCTTGAAAGGCGCCCATTTCATTGGTAGTGTAAATAACATTTGTAGTTTGATATTTAGCAAATTTTTGAAACGTGGTATCCGGAATTTGATAGATGTTAGTTAAATCGTTGGCGAACATCCAACTAATAGTATATGAGTTAGCCGTTGAATCAACGACTTTAAAAGTAACATCATACAAAGTAGTATCAGTTTTCACAACCGCGCTATCTTTGAGTTGTAACTTTATTTTTGTGACTTTATAATGATGCGTTTCGTTCATTTTCCAATAAGCAACGAATGAAACAGCACCGGTATCTTTTTGTGCAAAAGAAAGAGTTGACTCTCCGACACAAACGAAAAGTATAACACCGATTAAGTATATTGTCTTCATAACGAAATTGCGATTTGCAAAAAACTACTTTTCCTTAATAAACTTTTTAACCACGCTACTGTTTTGGTTAGAAATTTTAACAAAATAGATACCGCTATCCAGATGATTTATATCAATTGTGGAGATGCTATTGATGAGGCGTTCATCCAATATATTTTTTCCGATCACATCGTAAACCGATAATTTATATTCACCAACTACTAACCCGTTTAACTGTAAATTCAATTCTGTTGTAGCAGGATTAGGTGAAATATAAAAATTCACATTTTGCAAATCCTCAACCATCCCTGTGGCAATGGTATTGTTTTTAGATATGATCCACAAATCAGGATCAAAAATTACTGAATCAACAATAAACGGAATGTTGATGGCATAGGATTGGCCGGAAAAAGAATTGTCAATTCGTACTATGGTATCCTGAGTTGCATT
>JBBQVM010000017.1:0-22958 GCA_038211525.1 Bacteroidia bacterium | reverse complement strand
GCTGATGTAGTATTAAATATTGGTGTTGCGGCAGGTAATAGTACTTCAGTAAATGACACTTTGAAAAATTTTGAAGTTACCTTGCAAAATGGAAACAGTTACATCGCTGTTGCAAATGGAGTTTTAAATCCCGCTAACTTTAGTGCAAATCCTGATGGACAATCAACAGGCTTCACATTGTTTTTACAAGATCAAATGCGCGAAGCAGCTGTAAATGCAGGTGATGTGGATTTTCGTGCAGTTCATGGCGCAAGTGATGCACCTACTGTTGATGTATTAGCCGGAGCTTCTATTTTAGTGGATAATGCACAATATAGTAACATCACACCTTACTTAAGTGTTCCACCTGCAAGTTATACCTTAAACGTGACCCCAGGAAACGATAATACTACAATCGTAGCTAGTTTCTCTGCTGATCTTTCAACATTAGGAGGAGGAGCTGCTGTTGTATTGGCATCAGGTTTTTTAAATCCTGCAACCAATCAAAACGGTGCTGCCTTTGCTCTGATTGGTGTATTATCCGACGGAAATGTAATTGTATTTGGTAATGTAACAGGTCTTGATGAAAGCAATGCCTCTAGTTTTAATTTATATCCAAATCCTGCAGTTGATTTCGTACAAATTAATTTCTCAGAAAATACCACTGTATCCTCAACCCTTTCAATAAGTAATACATTAGGTCAAGAATTTAGTAAAGAAGTGATTCCTTCCGGAACTTCTAACTACATTATTAATACTTCTGACTTATCAAAAGGAATTTATTTTATTAGAACAACATCAGGAAAAAGTGTATCAACTCAAAAATTGATTGTAAAGTAAGTTTTATGTTTCCAATTTAGGTTTGGCAAGGGGAATGACGAAAGTTGTTCCCTTTGTTTTTTTATATTAAAAAAAGATCAATTTATCGGGTGTATTCTTATTTTACCACCAACTTTTGAATGTATTTGATTTCGTCACTTACCAACTCCACAATGTATATGCCTGGCAAAAAGTGGTGATTGATTGTTTCCATTCCCTTATTATAACTATTGCCGGCGATTTGTGATTGGTATACATTTCGACCATCTGCGGCACCAATTCGTAAGGCTGCAGTAGTATTTTCCGCCAATTCAAAATTTATGTGAAGTTCATCTGAGACTAACGGGTTAGGATAAATGCTTAAAGATGATTCGATAGAATAGTTCCTGATGGTAACCACAGGTGAATATTCCACAGCTCCATTGTAATCAACCTGCTTTAAACGGTAATAGGAGACATCTTGGAAGGGATTTGCATCTAAATCATGGTAATTTAAGGTTGATGTACTATTCCCCGCTCCTTTTATTTCATGAATGGGGATAAAGTGTTCACCGTCATTGGATTTTTCAGTAACAAAATAATCGTTATTTATTTCTGATGCGGTCTGCCATTGGATAGCTACCTTGTCTTTTTCAAGTGCTGCATTAAATAGTGTAAGTTCAACAGGCAATGGTGTATTAATGTAATTGTGTGTTCCTAGCGTGTAATAGCCGTCATTGGTTATGGTCATATTATTAAATAAAACCTTATCTCCTGATATGGCATCTGCAGTTTTAATTTCGGTCCAGTTGCCGGTCTGTGTTGCACGATACAATAAAACATAATCAGAAACATTACCCATTACAGGATTCATTCCTGCATCACTCATATCAAATGAAATATTAACATTTATTGATGTTGATGTGTTGGTGATATCCAGGTACCATATTCTTAAAAAACGCGCATTATTTATTCCGGTCATACCGCCAACATCCCATACAAGTTGTGAATTTTGAACCACATTATGTCCTGCAAGAATATAATCACCATTATCTAATCCTGAGTTCACGGCTATTTTAATTCCTGCTGTCGTACTTTCGTCAAAACTTATATTACTTCCTGAACTTTCCTTACCAATTCCGGCTACATTAAAATCGTAATCACCATTAGCATTACTATCACCGGCGTACTTATCGTTTGCACTTAAAGCGACATCATATTTAGCGGATAAATAGTTATTGATGATAATGCGCGATGCATCTGAAAGAACAGTTCGATACATAATTATTTCAGCCATGTATCCACCAAAACTGCGAGCATCACCTACGTGAGTACTTCCTATAAGTAATGGTGAAACCTTATTTGCAACAAACGCACTACTTTCCGATGAGGTTTTTCGTAATGTTTCGCCCTCATAAGTTTTGGATCTGTTCGCTGCACTGAGTGTTCCGTTGTATGCTACATCAATAATATAATTGGTATTATTACCAAAAGCAGGCGAACCTGTATTGTAACGATCCCCTAATCCATCAATATCGGTATAAAAATAATTATTGGTATAATAAAAAAGCATAAAAGCTTCGTCAATATCAATTGTTGTTCGCTTTGACAGGATGCTTCGGGCGGAGCTATTATCCAAATTTTTCATTCTGGTAACGGTAAAGAAGGTATAACCTGCAGTACTGTCAAGTAAAATATTGTCCGGAGCAGTTAAAAAATCATTTTGACCGGCTGTACTGTTATTATCAAACTCAATAGCCGGATTCCCATTCATAATATTTGTGCGAAAAAGTGGCCTTTGAGCTGCTGTCGATTGTGATACATTAATGGCATTGCCTGATTGATCATTCCAGTAGCTTATAGAATTCCCTGAGGTAGTTGTGGAGGTTCCTTTATCTGCCCTTAGCCACAAAACGTTAGTAACACTACTGCCTACTCCGGCAGGACCGCTTTGTGAAAATGCACATTTGGCTGTGATAATCAATACTATAAGCAAAATGCCGAGGGATTCCTTCATAATTAAAGCATAGAAAGCAATAATTTTTACGGAAAAATGCCGAAGTAGTTTCAATTCTATAAAGGTATCGGTCTAGGCGTATATGAAATTAAAAATCAAGAAAAAAATAACTAAAAAATAATTGTTAGTTATTCAATACATCAAATAGGATAGTATAAGATTTCATTCTTGCATTTACATCATACATGTTAGTTGAAGCCATTAGTTCATCTACACCATTTTCTGAAATAAAAGTCATGAGTTCTGCTTTTAGCTTGGTGGCACTTCCTGAAAAAGTGCATGAAAGCATATTATTAAGCGCAGCCTGCACTTCAGGAACATGGAAAATGGCAGGCAAATCACCTGGTGGCTGTAGAGGTAAACGCATGTTGGTTATAATACCTGTAAACATGCGTAACAGACTTGTCAATTCAAATTCCGCTTCTTCATCGGTATCAGCAGCAATTACATTAACACATGCCATTACATAGGGTGTTTTTAGCCGAGCCGAAGGTTTAAAATTGGAGCGATAAATAGCAATGGCAGTTTTAAATTGCGCAGGTGCAAAATGTGATGCAAAGGCATAGGGAAGTCCCATTTCAGCGGCCAAATAGGCACTGTCGGTACTCGAGCCTAATATCCAAATGGGGATAGATAACCCCTCGCCAGGAAATGAACGCACTTTGGCTGCGCTGTTTTTGCTGTCAAAATAGTTTTGAAGCTGCTTAACATCTGTAGGGAAGCTCCAGGATGTTTCGACATTGGTACGTCTCAGCGCCTGTGCAGTTAATTTATCGGTACCGGGGGCTCTACCTAAACCCAGATCAATACGTCCAGGATAGATGCTCTCCAGTGTTCCAAACTGCTCGGCAATCACCAGCGGACTGTGATTGGGCAACATAATTCCGCCTGAGCCTACTCTGATGTTTTTGGTTTTGCCTGCTACATGACCTATTAAAACTGACGTAGCAGAGCTCGCAATATGTTGCATATTATGATGCTCGGCAAGCCAAATGCGTTTATATCCAAGTGCATCAGCATGTTGTGCCGTTTGTACGGTTCTTTCAATAGCAGTCGACGAATTTCCGCCTTCAACTACTATAGCTAAATCCAATAACGATAGTGGAATCTTTTTCAATATTTATCTACTATTTCAAACCATATAACTAAAATGGCGATTTAAAGTTTAGCTGTCATGAACAATTGTGTTTGAAATAATGAATACATAAATTAGTTTCATGTATTCATTGTTTCGGAATAGTTTTCTAATGTTTATTTAGTATAAACACGAAATACAATTTTATTATTTTAATTTTGACATAAGTTTCTTAAAAGGAATAAAAAAATTCCAACTCATTTTAAATTTCAATCTACAGGTTCCCATAGTTCAATTTTATTGCCTTCCATATCAATAATATGGACAAATTTTCCATAATCATAAGTTTCAATTGTATCTACGATGGTTACTCCCTCTTTTTTTAGTTCTGCCACCAGAGCTTCTAAATCAGCTACTCTGTAGTTAATCATAAAGTCTTTTGTTGAAGGTTCGAAATATTTCGTAGTTTCACTAAAAGGGTTCCATGAGGTAGAACCGGATTTAGTGGAGTCGGATTCATCTTTCCATTCAAAAGTTGCTCCATATTCAGATGCATTTAAACCAAGGTGAGTATTATACCATTCCTTCATTTTTTTTGGATCTTTACACTTAAAAAATATTCCTCCAATACCGGTTACTTTTTTCATAGCTGTGTTGTTTTTATTTGGTATAATTGTTAGTGATTTGTATGCGAATCCTAATCCGAAGGTTACTGAAAATAGGAGAATTAATAGAAGTGCTTTTTTCATAGGAATTAAATATATTTTAGTTTAAGCTGAAATCAATAAATTCAATAGCTCTAAAATTTTTTTTTTACGGAATTTAGAAACTAATCTGAACTATTAATTTAATTTTGAAAACAAACACTCAGCTTTTAATAAATCTAAATCATTTGGAAATTTCATAATTAGTTTGGCTCTCTCAAATGCATGTTTAGAATGTGCCAAAGCAACTTCTTCAGTTTCAGAATCACTGTTTTGAGCTATTGAAATAAGTGCTTTTTGAAGTCTAATCATTACCTCAATATTCCCTGCGCCATCTCTTGAAATTGGACGGAAAGCATCGTCAAACATATCGGCAAGTGATACTTCCGGAACATGAATTCTATCATATTTTACTTTAGTTGATCTTTCTGTTTTAAACCATAATGAAAAGAGGCGAACATAGCTTCCAACAATTGCAATCGCGGTACCGGGATCATTGATGCCGGGAGATAATGCTCTGCTTGCTATTTCGCTTAGAGCAATAATTCCAAATCGTGGATCACCCGCATAGGCACGAACATCATCAATTTCAAATGTGGCAACAAATTCTTCGTCATCAATAGCTAATTTATGATTTTTTAATGTTGTATAATAAGCTAAAGGTTTAGAATTGGAGGTTAAAGATCCGGGAATGCAATTGATTACCACAATAGCTTCATTATTAAGTGCCCAATCTTGAAGTTTTTCCATATTGATATATTGTACATAACCAATTTGCTTGCTATAAATAGGATAAGCATTTTCATTAGTGCCAGTTACCGGTAGGCCACCCATAAAAGGTTCTTTCCTTCTATCTATTATGGACTTGCTTGCTACATCCTCTATTTTTCTGATAGTATGCCCGAGTTGACCAAGTTTAGAGATTTGATCCACCCATCTTAAAAAGGTAATGATAACCAGTGCAAAAATAAATATCGTTAACACGAAAAGGGTAAAATACCCGGCTTTGCCATAATATTCATTTTTTAAGGCAACAGTTCCTACAATGCTGAATATAAACGAACCTATATAAACGGATAACGCATTACGGGAAACATCATCAGCGACAACAATTTTAAATGATCGGGGAGTGGCTGTAGCACTTGCTGATGAAAAGGCTGAGATCATGGAGCCAACAGCAAAGATGGAGATGACCAACATGCTTGCTGAAATTGTAGATAGCAAATTTTCTAATGAACTTCTTTTTATTTCAGGAAAAAAGTCCTTTGGAAAGCTATTATCTGCAAGATGTGCAATCAATGCTGCGCAAATTGATAACACACAAAATATTAGCGGCCTAAACCATAATTTAACAGTAATTTTATGTAAAAAGTTTCTTATTTTAGGCATGATGCAGATTACGTCAAGAGTACTTAAAAATTTTATTTAGTTACAGGTAATAAACAGAATCTTTTTTAAAATATATTTTTTAGTAAACTTATATTTTTCATATTGAATTTTGCAGTTTTCAATTAAATGACTCTTAAAATCTTATCCATTTTTCTTCCTTTTGCCAATTCATCCACCAGCTTATCCATATATCTTACTTTTTGAGTCAATGGATTTTGAATTTCTTCAATTCGGTTGCCACAAATTAGACCAGTAATTAAATGTGCGTAAGGATTTAATTTAGCATCCTTAAAGAACTTTTCAAAAGATATTTTTGTAGCTATTTTTTCCTTTAGCATTGGTTCATTATAACCCGTTAACCAGGTAATTACCTGAATCAATTCTGCTTCTGTTCGCCCTTTCTTTTCAACCTTAGCCAGGTAAAGTGGATAAACCGTAGCGAATGTCATTTTTGCTATTCGTGCATCATGAAGAAGGCTGTTGTTCATGGTATAGACAATTTATGGCAATTATAGAAATAATTATTTAAATTAAATAGTTATATGGTCATTTCAGCAACCTAATTCCAATTTTGAATAAATAGCTACTCCGGATTATTTAAATAGTTGTTTCATTTTTTATTTCCTTTTTGCCACTAAAGAATACTACTTCTATTTGATGTGTTACGCCATCATCAACAAGTGAAATTGAGTTACTATTTTCTGATATTCCATCAATTTTTACTTTTGTATTTTCATTTCCCGGTTTCTGAATAAACATAATTTGATAGAACGTATTCTGGTATCGATACCTTACTTTAAATGAATCCCAAGTAATTGGAACGCAGGGAACAAATTTTAATTTATCAGCCTCCTGATTTATTCCAAGAAATGATTTAAATATTAATTGATGCATCCAGCCGGCTGATCCGGTGTACCAGGTCCATCCACCTCTGCTAATATGTGGTTCAACAGCGTATACATCGCCCGCAACAACATACGGCTCCACTTTATAAGTATGAATATCTTTCGGTGACTTACCATGATTGATTGGATTTATCAAATTCAATAGTTCCCAAGTACGTTCGTTATTTCCGGATTTGGCAAAGGCCATCGTCAACCAAATAGCAGCATGTGTATATTGACCACCGTTTTCACGAACTCCGGGTACATAACCTTTGATGTAGCCTGGATCAACTGCTGATTTATCGAACGGTGGACTGAGTAACTTAATCAGGGCATCTTCCCTTGCTACAAGGTGATTATAGGCGGACTCCATAGCAATGGAAGTATTTTTTTCATTGCCTGCTCCTGACAACACACTCCAACTTTGAGCAATCGAATCAATCTGACATTCGGAGTTTTTTGCCGAGCCAAGTGGAGTGCCATCATCAAAATAAGCACGACGATACCAGTTCCCATCCCATCCATTCTTGTCAATGTTTTCTTTTAATGAAGCTGCTTCTACTTTACATTGAGATGCGAATTCAGGATCATTTTGTTGATGTGCCACCTTGACAAATTGTATGAGAATATCATACAGAAAAAATGCCAGCCACACACTTTCTCCCTGTCCATTTTTGCCAACTCTATTCATGCCATCGTTCCAGTCTCCTGATCCCATTAAAGGCAATCCATGTTTTCCAAATGTTAATCCGTGTTTTATAGCTCTTACACAATGATTGTATATTGTAGCACTTTCTGATGACTGGCTGGCCAAATCATAATAGGATTCTTCGCCAGGATTTAATAGTCGTCCTTTCAAAAATGGCACCGATTCTGTTAATATTTCAGTATCGTTAGTCCCTATCAGGTAACGAATAATTGCATAAGGTAACCAGAGGTAATCGTCGGAACACTGCGTTCGTACTCCACGTCCTATTGGAGGATGCCACCAATGCTGCACATCTCCTTCCTTAAATTGTCGTGAAGCAGCAAGTAAAATTTGTTTACGAGTTAACTCCGGGGCTATGTGAAGTAGTGAAATAACATCCTGTAACTGATCTCTGAAACCAAAAGCACCTGAGGACTGATAAAATCCCGTTCGTGCCCATAAACGAGAGGCAATAGTTTGATAGGTGAGCCAACCATTTGCCAAAAGATTAACAGCAGAATCAGGGGTTTCTATTTGAACTGCTTCCACTAAATTGCTCCAATGAGTTTTAACTTTATCAAACGCCTCATGTGCTGAAGAAGTAGTTCGAAACTGTCTGGCAAGAGCACTTGCTTGTGTTGCATTTTTCCCTTCACCTAATTTAAAAATTAGCTCTTTTTCCTCGTTAATGCCCAATTCACTAGTAACTTGTATAGCAGCGCAAGGATCCAGTCCGGGACCAACTTTTCCGGATAGTTTTATTCTGGAAAGAGCGGCAGGATTTTTTACCGAGTTATTGCGACCAATAAATTCATTGCGATCACAGGTAATTGTTTTATTTTTCGCTTCTGCATCAAAAAATGCAACCCGCTCGGGAAATTCTGTGTTATAAGGATTTTTTGCAAAAAGCGCTCCGCTTTCAGCATCAATTTCAGTAATAATGTACATTGCTGATTTTGCTCGTAGGTCACCCAACACCCATTCCACATAGCCGGTAACAGTTATACTACGATTTACTCCTGATAGGTTTCTTAGTTTGATAGAAGTAAATTTTATGGAACATTCTAAATCAACATACACGCACATCACCGAATGAATTCCTGCTTCTTCATGTTCAAAAATACTATACCCGAAACCATGTCGAATAATATATTCAGTGGGTCCTCCTTTCGGAAGTGGCATGGGCGACCAACAATGTCCTGTTTCTTCATCTCGCAAATAGAATTGTTCACCGCCCTGATCGCATACAGGATCATTTTCCCATGGTGTTAAACGCATTTCATGGGCATTTTCGCACCAGGTATAGCTTTGTCCACTTTCAGAAATTACAGTTCCGAAATTTGGGTTTGCAATCACATTGACCCATGGAGCAGGAGTTAGTTTATTATTTTCAACTGCAATTATATATTCCTTACCATCCGGAGCGAAGCCACCGAGCCCGTTATAAAAAAGTAATCCTTTTGGAACAGAAACAGTTTTTTGAGTTGAAGGAACAAACGACTGTGCCGGGGCAATTGGAATAGCGGGTATCGCAATCCTTGTCGCTGCTTTTCGGTTTACGTGATCTGCGAGGGAGCCTTCTGCCGACGAAATAATTATCCGGGCCACCGTTTGAATTAAAATACGATCCTCATTAGATATTTGCTCTGATGCTCTAACGAAGATGCCTCCCGGCTGATCGGTATTTTTACTTGCTATTAATCCTGCGATCTCATTTTGTAAATCTTGCCTGTAAACATCATGACTATCATTCCAAATTATTAAATCTACCGCTAACCCTTTTAAACGCCAGTATGCATGAGCTTGTATCATTTGCTTTACCAAATCTAATTCTGCATTATCTTCAATTTTTAACAGAACGATTGGTAGATCGCCGGAAATGGAATAGGGCCATAAACCGGATTGACCACGATAATTCTTAACTAAAATACCTGCTTCAGCCCGCAGCGTAGGACTAATAAACAGAACAGAGTTAGCTAACCGTGTATAAAGTTGAGCATCCGCTTCTGTAGCATTGATTTGTCTTAATACCACCTGACTGTGCGTCCATGCTAATTCAAATACTCTGTCTTTATGATGTTTATCCTGATATTTTTTAACAAGATGTTCACATATTTCTTGCGATTCACCTATACCAATAATCATATCAATGGAAATACTTTCTTCAGGCGCAAGAATTATCTTTTTTCGAATGGAAACAATCGGATCCAGTACAGACCCTGAACTACCTGAAAGTACAGCGCATGAAGGTTGCATGGCAAGTGGATTCTTAACACTATTGCCTCTTCCAATAAATGCCATTCGATCGGTTTCAAATGAAACTTCTTCTGCTTCTTTTCCATGAACTTTTAAAAGGTGAAACATCCATGGTTGTTTTTCTTCATCAGAACTGGGACGCCGGGTACAAAATATAGCTTTTTGTTCATCATGTATTTCTGTTTGGACAAAAAGATTGCTGAATGCCGGATGTAAAGCATCTCCAATTGCAGGAGCAATAACTACTTCAGCATAACTGGTAACATCAATAATTTTACGCTTTCCTGATAAATTGGTGATATGCAACCTTCGCATTTCGATATCATCTTCAGGCGAAACAACAATTTCAATATGTGTTTCTATTTGTTCTTGTACATCTCTAAAATCGGCACGTCCTTGAGAAAAGGTAGCTTCGTAATTTTTGCCTCTTTTTTGGGTAGGTTGAAAAGCCGTTGACCAGAATGTTCCGGTTTCCAAATCTCTAATATAACAAAAAGTTCCCCAATTATCGCGTGTACCATCTTCCCGCCAACGTGTTACGGCAATATCTTTCCAATGACTGTAACCACCACCGCTGTTTGTTACCATAACATGGTATTTTCCATTAGATAAAAGTTGAACTTCAGGAATAACCGTGTTAGGAGTATTAATGATTCTTACTGCAGGCTCGCTGGTTGAAGAAATAATATCGGCTGAATTTGTAGTATGAGCAAAGAATGAAGTAGCTTTTGGAATTCTCTCCTGCAGAAGTAATAAAGTGGCCTGAAATTGTGGTTCAGCCTCAAACCTTTTCTGCATAGGTTTGTCAAGCAATACAAAAGCAATAGACAATAAACTCATTCCTTGGTGATGTGCCATATAAGATTGCACAATAGCATTTGTTTGCCCACGAGGCAAACGGGTTGGTGTATAATCAACTGCTTCGTAAAAGCCATATTTGCCTTCAAAACCCTGTTTCACCATTACCTGCATATTGTCATATGCTTTATTGGGAGCAACCATTAATGCCAACACAGTTGCGTATGGAGCAATTACTAAATCCTCACTTAGTCCACGTTTAAGACCAAGGCCGGGTACACCAAAAGCACGATATTGATAATTGAGTGCTGCATCAACAGTATTATAACACGATTCAGACATTCCCCATGGAATGCCGCATTGTTTCCCGTATTCAATTTGTCTTTCAACTGCAGCTCCATCGGTTTGTTCAAGTAATGTATTTTCATAAGATGGCATTACTAAAAGTGGCATTAAGTATTCAAACATGGAGCCGCTCCACGAAAGTAAAATAGGCCTTCCTCCTGCATTGGTAAGTAGCCTACTCAATGAAAACCAACTTTCCTGAGGTAACTTACCCTGAGCAATGCCAACGAATGTGCTAAGTCTTGCTTCCGAGGCAAGTAAATCGTAATAGCTTGCATCGATCCTGTGTTCTTCAACATTATACCCTACCGTGAGCAAGTGTTTTGTCTTGTCATACAGAAAATCGAATTCTATATCTGCGAAAGCATTGCACAATTCGGCAAGATGGTTGAGCTTAACAATTCTTTCATTTGCATGAATACTTGCTGCAGTCAATGATTCTTCAAATGCCTTTAACCACGCTGTTTCTGATAAGGTGATATCAGGAGTATAGAGTATAAGAATTTCTTTTTCCATGGAAACATCAATCCTTGCCACTTCCTGTAAAGTAGGAATACTATTCAGGAGAGGTAAATCTTTAAATTTGTCCGGAACATCTTGCAAATTTAACCACGGTGCAAGAAATCTAATATCCTCGATTAAGTTTTGGATTTGCTTATCCAGTTTTTCTTTCCACCAATAAGATTCACTTTCTGAATTTGCATTTTGAGTAGCCCATAGTATTGAAATATTCTTTTTTAATGCATCGAGAAAATTCAGAGCATCATTTGCACTTAATAATTCAATTTGGAATATTTTTTCACATGCAATATTGAATTTACTGATTGCACCAACGTCTTGCTTTGATACTATTTCAATAAATATGCTTAAGGTATCATTAATACCTTCTTTGAATTTAGGGTCTATTATTTTTAAATCGCTCATAGCCATAATTCCTTGGCGTAAAGTGAGTAAGTGCCCGGCAAGATTACCGCTATCAACTGTTGAAATATATCTCGGCCAAAGTGGTTGAAGTGACTTGGTGTCATACCAGTTGTATAAATGTCCCCTATACCTTTCTAATGATTGCAGGGTGGTTATAGTACGAGATGTTCGCTCAATAAATTCACAGCTATTTATATATCCAAAATCATGTGCAGTGAGATTGGCGAGCAGAGAAAGGCCAATATTAGTAGGGGAGGTGCGATGAGCAACCACATCCACCGGTACTTCCTGGTAATTGTCTGGAGGAAGCCAATTTTCTTCTGCAGTAACAAATTTTTCAAAAAAGGCCCAAGTTTTTCGTGCAAGCTTTCGCAGAAAAATTATTGACTCATCATTTAAACGGGATGCTTGTTTAGGTAATGGCTTACTAATCCACCAGGTTAAGAAAGGAGCTCCAGCCCAAAGAATTAATATTGGTACTGCTACCTTTAGGGCGGTAGTTTGTTCAAGAAGAAGATAGATATAAATGATGATACCAAGTAGCGGTTCAATCCACATATAAAGATAGGAGGTGAACAAACTTGTGTGCTTACTCTTATTAATGAAATCGGAAGAGGTCCATTGCAGAAGGTGTTTGCGCAAGAATACCATTCTCCATACAGTTTTAAGTATAGTAAAAATATTTAAGAAGGCTTCATAAGGCAGACAAATCATCGTAAACATCGTTCTGATTGCCTGGCTACCGGCAGCACGTCCGGAGACAAGTATGTGATGTGATAAAATAAGATCCTTTGGTTTCCTCAATAAATCCCACAGTGAACTTATTACAACAGGTAAAATTAAAATGCTTGTAATTACCAATGTCCAGATTGCTGAAGACTGTAGTTCTGTCCATCCTATTAATACAAACAAAGTAAAGGCAAATGGAACAACGCTTCTACGGATATTATCAAAAATCTTCCAGCGTGACAATGGTGAAAGTGGGTTGACATGCCAACGTTTGTCACCACCCGGAGCAAATGGTAAAGCCCATGCAGCAATTTGTAAATCACCTCGCAACCAACGCAGGCGACGTTTTACATCAGCGTCATACCGAACCGGCTGTTTTTCGTAAAGCTGTACATCACTTAATAGTCCTGATCTAACATAACAACCTTCTAGTAAATCATGACTAAGAATTCTGTTCTCAGGAAATTTTCCTTTCAGTACTTTTTCAAAAATATCAACTTCGTAAATTCCTTTACCAATAAATGATCCTTCGCCAAACAGATCCTGATAAACATCTGAAGAAGCACGCGTATAGGGATCTATTCCGGGTTCATCACCGATCATACGTGCATACAATGTTGATTCTGTGTCGGGCAAATTTACAGCTACTCTTGGTTGAATAATACCATATCCTTTAGTTACAATTCCCTTTTGTTTATCGTATACTGCACGATTCAAGGGGTGTGCCATAGTTCCCACAATTTTCCAAGCGGAGTCGCGGGGCAGTTGTGTGTCGGAGTCAAGCGTAATTACATATTTCACAGATGAAAGAATACTTTGTTCACCTACAATAAGTGAAAAGCAATCTTTTGAATTGCCACGTAGTAATCCATTCAGTTCAGCAAGTTTGCCACGTTTTCTTTCGTAGCCCATCCAAACACCTTCGCTCGCATTCCATTTTCTTGGACGGTGAAAGAGATAGAAAAGATTACTTTTTATACCTCCGTATTTAAAATTCAACTCTTCAATTTTTTGATGAGCAAGATTTAATAATGCTTCATCTCCAGGAAGTTCTTTTACTTTAGCATCTACAAAATCTGTCAACAATCCAAAATGAAGGTTTTTAATTTTATTCGCCAAAAAACGCACTTCCAATGATTCAACCAAATTTTCAATATCATCGGTACTTGTTAACATAGAAGGAACTACAACAAGTGTTCTTGAATCAGAAGGAATCCCTGATGCAAAACCCATCCGTGGCAGTAATCGAGGACCTACTAATAAAGTTGATATGAAATTAACTAACGATATTGCTAACTGGCTTACACAAATTATGATTGTTAGCACTAGTGTTAAGAACAACCACGGTTCAGAAATAATTTTAGGGCTGTCAAATTCACACTCATGAATTATTCCGGCACTTAATCCTAAAGTAATTAAAATGATAAAGCCTAGGTAAACTATAAATGGTGAAGAACCAAGCCAGCGCTTAATACGAGTGTCAAGTGGCAGACGCATTTTTGCTCTGTTTTCTGTTTGAGTTAAGCCCTCATCTACAAGGTAATAGCCAACATGTGTTGTTCGGTCCTCACTGTTTTCATTTTCTGCACTTTCGTGAGATAGTTGTATTGCAATGCGTGCAACATCTGACTCCAGTAATTTCGATTTTTTTGCTATCCTTTCAACAGCCTGACGATAGGTATCACGTGTAGAAAAATCCATCAACGAATAGAATATATCTTCCGTTAATATTTCTTCAATTTCACTATTCGATTCTACAAATTCACGCCAGTCAATACTTCCGAGTAATCGTAGACTACCTATACTATTACTTACAGAAACCTGGTTAGCGGCTTGAACCTGATTTTCAATTTGCACTAATTCATCACTTGTCTGGCCAAGTTCTGCCAAACGTTCTTCCATCCAATTGAGAGGTTGTGCTAAAATAGGTCCTTTACCTCTTAGTTGCCGAATAAACTCTGCAACAAAAGCTCGTTCTAGGGGAGGGTTAGTGCGAGCCATATCGGCCAGAATAAAAATAAGGCTCTTCGAATCGCTTTCAGCAGTCTCAATCAATTTGTTCGCCCAATAGTTTGCAAGGGCCCTGTTAATCCCGTCCCTTGCAATTTGATCCGACACACGCCTTAAGTTTTCAATTAGGGCAAGTCGGAGCATAATCGGTATGGCCCATAATTCTCCTAATAGAAAAGAATTTACAGTTGTGTAAGCTTTTAAAAAATGATTTAAGCTCTCTATGTCAACATGGCCATCGCTATGCGAAATTATTTCTAGTACAATATCATATACACGTGGCAAACCGGCTGAGACACCTGTTGCTAATTGAGGCAATCCTTCACTATAAATTTTTGGTAAATGTTTTTTTGCTGTGCGGATTTGCTCTTCAATTAGGTAAAAATTATCTAGTAGCCATTCACCGGCAGGTGTTATCCGATTATTTTGTTGAACGGAATCTCTCAGTAGATTTCGAACTTCCAGCAACAGCTTCTCATTGTTTGCAAGCCTTTTTAATAAACGATCAGGAGTCTTTTTCTCACTTAATTTATGAGAGGCAGCAATTGACTTACTGTGTTGCTCCATTTGATCGGAACTAAACAATTCGGAGCGGAGTGGTTGCTCCTGAACATATTTGTGTGGGGTATTCTCAATTGAAAAAAAAGATTTCAAGTGGGTCAAAAATTCTGGAGCTGTATTACCTTTTGCCTTCATACAAATTAATTAAAATTATTTCTCTTTTGCAGGATTTAATGCATGGTTTACTACATTTTGTGCTTCATTTAAAATAGTATTCAAATGTTCGTCACTCAAAAAGCTCTCTGCATAAATTTTGTAAATATCTTCAGTGCCCGAAGGACGAGCTGCAAACCAACCGTTTTTTGTTATTACCTTTATGCCTCCAATATTGGCTCCATTTCCCGGTGCTTTGGTGAGAATGCTTTCTATTTTATCTCCTGCCAGTTCTTTAGAATCAATGTTTTCAGCAGATAATTTACCTAGTAATTTCTTTTGATTCGCAGTTGCAGGCGCTTCGTCTCTTTTGTAAAACATTTCACCAAACTCTTTGTTAAGATCGTTGTAAATCTCTCCTGGATCACGTCCTGCAACAGCCGTCATCTCAGCAGAAAGTAAAGCTGCAATTATTCCATCTTTGTCTGTTGTCCATACAGTACCATCTAATCTTGAAAAAGTAGCACCTGCACTTTCTTCTCCACCAAAACAAAGTGATCCATCGAATAAACCATCAACAAACCATTTAAACCCAACAGGCACTTCATAAAGTTTACCTCCTGCTTTCGAGGTAACCCTATCAATCATTGCGCTACTCACTAATGTTTTACCTATTGCTGCCGTTTTATTCCAATGAGTTCGATGTTTTAAGAGGTAAAATATTGCGGCTGAAAGATAGTGGTTAGGAGGTAGTAAGCCGCTGCTTTTTGTAACAATACCATGCCGATCATGGTCGGTATCACAAGCAAATGAGATATCAAATTGATCTTTCATTTTAATTAAACTTTGCATGGCATAAGAAGAGGAGGGATCCATGCGTATTTGTCCATCCCAATCTACATCCATAAAGCTGAATGTTGGATCTACTATTTTATTAACAACAGTTAAATTTAAACCATACAACTTTGCAATAGCTTCCCAGTAATGTACTCCTGCACCTCCCAGCGGATCAACTCCAATATTTATTTGAGAGCTCTTGATCGCATTCATATTAATCACACTCCCAAGCTCTTTTATATAGTTGTTTAAATAATCATATCTATGTGTGGATGATGCACTAAGCGCTTTTTCAAAAGGTATCCTTTCAATATTTTTTAAATTATTTGCAAGCAGCTCATTGGCTTTTGATTCTATCCAATTCGTAACCTCAGGTGCAGCGGGTCCTCCGTTGGACGTGTTATATTTAAAACCACCGTCGCCGGGAGGATTGTGTGAGGGTGTGATTACAATTCCGTCAGCCAGTCCAACTTTACGATTTTTATTATATTTAAGTATCGCATGTGAAATTACCGGTGTAGGAGTATATTCATCGCCTTCAGCAAGCATCACCTCTACCTTATTTGCAGCCAACACTTCAAGAGCAGTTGAATAGGCAGGGAAAGACAGTGCATGGGTATCAATTCCTAAAAATAGCGGCCCATCAATTTTATGTTGCTTACGATACCAACAAATCGCCTGACTAATACATAGAATATGCCATTCGTTGAATGATTTATCTAAGGATGACCCTCTATGCCCCGATGTGCCGAATGAAACTTTCTCATGTCCAATTAGCACAGACGGTATTTTGGTATAATATGCAGTTATTAATTTAGGAACATCAATAAGCATCCAAGGCTCAGCCGGCTTACCTGCAAATTGATTTATTTTCATAGCGTCAATTATTAAAACTTAGTTTATTCGCAGCAGCGGAATCAATGTACCATAATAATTCACCATGTTCGGGACCTATTAATTGGGCAGGATATTCCTCTGGTAAATAAGTGCCGTTTAAGATATTATTAAGTGTATTCGATTTATTTTCTCCTGTTACCAAAAAAAGAATATGATGTGCTTTATTGATCAGAGCGGCCGACATGGTGATACGAAACATTTTTTGTTCTTCTATAAATACTTCTTTTACCCATTTAATTTTTTCATGAAGTACTTCAGTATGAGGAAAAAGTGAAGCTGTGTGGCCGTTCTCTCCTAGTCCAAGAAGAATGAGATCAAAGCTAGGTTCCACACTTCCAAAAAAATCATGAAGTATTTTTTCGTATTCTTTTGCTGCTAGCTGTGGAGGGAGTTGCGATGGAATTCGAAAAATATGTGATGGTGGGAGATTAGGTATTTTTAATAAAATAGTAGTGGCAATATTGGCATTGTTGTTTTCATCGTTTAAAGGAACACATCGTTCATCACCCCAAAAAATGAAAGTATTTTGCCAAATCGCATTAACACGGTAGGGCATATGTGATAGTAAACTGTAAAGATTTGTAGGTGTATTTCCACCGGAGAGGCACCAGGTAAATCGTCCTCTCTCCTGAATGGATTTTTCCGCTACAGCTATAATTAATTCTGCTGATGCATGATTCAATAATTCTATTGATTCAAATACTTTTATAGTATATTTTTTATGCTTTTTCATTTTTTTCATGAGGCATCACAATCCAATTATGCCCGTCTTTTGCAATGAGTGCTTCCGCATCTTCAGGGCCTTGCATGCCGGCAGCATAGTTAGGAAAATTGACAGATGGATTTGTTTCCCATGCATTAATAACCGGCATCAGTATATCCCATGCGGATTCTACCTGATCTGCTCTCATAAACAAAGTAGAATCTCCCTGCATAACGTCTAATAACAGGGTCTCATAGGCCTCAGGCGTTTCAACTGCTGCACTGCTACCCGACAAATATGACTCATTGTAGTTGAATAGCATGTCAACCGGATGTAAGAGCATCTCCAAACCGGGACGTTTTGCCTGGAAACGGAGGCGAATTTCCATATACGGTTGTATATTTATAACCAGTCTGTTTGGTTGCCAGTTTCCGGTTGCTTCAAGCGGAAAAGATTGATGAGGCACCGGTCGGAATTGGATGGTGATTACCGAATTGGCCTCATTCATTCGTTTGCCGGTTCGCACATAAAATGGAACACCTTGCCATCGCCAATTATCAATATGGAACTTAACCGCAGCAAAAGTCTCTTTAGTTGAATTTTTAGCTACATCAGGTTCTTGACGGTATCCTTTCACTTTTTTACCTTCCATCCAACCGGCGCCGTATTGACCTCTCACTGCATATTGATGAATCTCTTCGTGTTTGAATTTTCTTAAGGCATTTAAAACATCTACTTTACGATTACGAACTTCATCTGCGTTAAATGATACTGGAGGTTCCATGGCAATGAGACACAATAATTGTAGAATGTGATTTTGTATCATATCACGCAAGGCTCCGGCTGTTTCGTAATAATTTCCTCTGTTTTCAATACCTATCTTTTCGGAAACGGTGATCTGAACATTATCAATATAATTACGATTCCAAATAGGCTCAAATAATACATTAGCAAAACGGAAAGCCAGAATATTCTGAACAGTTTCTTTCCCCAGGTAGTGATCTATGCGGTAAATTTGGCATTCATCAAACATGCCAAGTAGCAGTTTATTTAAATTTTTAGCACTCTCTAAATCATGGCCAAATGGTTTTTCAACTACGATCCTGCAGTTCAATTTATTCTGTGCTAAACCGGAATTTCCAATCTTAACAGCAATTTGTTCAAAAAAAACAGGAGGCACGGCCATATAAAATATTCGATTAGCTGTTGCTTTCCATTCTTTTTCCAGCTGCTTAATTTGTTTGTCGATACTTCCATAAATCGAATTCTCTGCAAACTCACCTTTCAAATAGAAAAGGCATTTTGCAAAAACATCCCACTCCTTTTTTTTCGATTTTCCTCTGCGTGAAAAATTGTCAACTCCTTCATGCAAATGTTTCCTAAATTCAAGGTCATTGGTTGCATTGTGACCTACACCTAATATAGCAAAATGCTCCGGTATTCTAGTATCTAAATATAAATTGTAGATAGCGGGTATGAGTTTTCGCCAAGTGAGATCGCCTGTTGCTCCAAAGATAACAATGATGGTTGGCCCAACTTTAATATTTGATTCCATAGATTAATCATTTTGATTCCATTGAGTATGAAAAATTCCTTCACGGTCATTGCGCTCATAGGTATGAGCTCCAAAATAATCGCGTTGTGCTTGCAATAAATTTGCCGGTAGCCATTCGCTGCGAAAACTATCGTAGTAAGCTAATGCAGACATGAATGCAGGCATTGGAATCCCACAGTCCACCCCTGACTTCACAATTTGGCGTATATCTTTTTGAGAATTATTTAATTTTTGAATAAAAAAATCACTCAGCATTAAATTAGGTAAGTCTGGCTGATTTGTAAATGCAGTACGAATATCTTCCAGCAATGCAGCTCGAATGATACAACCTCCCCGCCATATAGAGGCGATGTCACCAAGCTTTAATTCAAACTTATAAGTTTCCGAAGCCTGATGCAACAGCGCCATGCCTTGAGTATAGGCGATTATCATGGAGAAATAGAGTCCTTCTTCCAATGCACTAACCAATTTTATTTTGTCTCCTATGAATTTTAGAGAAGGGATGTGTAATTTTTTCTCAATAGCTTTTCGATCTTGTTTATAAGCAGAAAGATCACGCATGGAAACAGCAGTATCAATTATTGGAACGGGCACTTGAAGCGCCATCGCATCTTCCGAAGTCCATGCCCCTGTTCCTTTTTGATGGGCACTGTCTAAGATCATATCTAGTAGTCGCTGTTCCGTTAAATCATCCTGCTGTTTAAAAATATCGGCAGTAATAGAGATGAGGTATGATTGCAAAATTCCCTCATTCCATCGGGAAAATGTTTCATGCAACAGATCATTATTCATCCCTGCCGCTTCTTTCAAAAGATGGTATGCTTCAGCTATTAACTGCATCAGGGCATATTCAATTCCATTATGAACCATTTTGACATAGTGACCTGCAGCTCCAGGCCCAAGAAATTCAACGCAAGGATCACCATTTACTTTGGCTGATACCGCATCTAGCATGGGTGCTACCAAATTATATGCTTCTTTGGACCCGCCGGGCATAATGCTTGGACCATAGCGGGCGCCGTATTCGCCACCCGATACTCCTACACCCATGAAATTAATATTTTCTTGTGCAAGTTTTTCAATGCGAAGACGTGTATCAGTAAAATGAGAATTGCCGCAATCTATGATAAGATCGCCGTTGGATATTAAAGGTTTTAATTCTGCAATTACTGCATCTACAATTGGCCCTGCAGGTACCAGCAATAAAATAATACGAGGCTGCTTCAACACTGAAACAAAATCTTTAACATCAGAAGTTCCATAAATATGGTAACCCTCCTTTTCGGGCTTGAATGCTGTTACTTTGTTGATATCTTTATCTAATCCTGCAACAGAATATCCGTGATCACACATATTAAATACGAGATTTCGTCCCATAGTGCCCAGCCCAATCATTCCGTAATCAAAAGTTTGTTCTTTCACCATTTTATTTTAATAATCACTATTATTCGACTAAATTACTAAAAATCCACTAGATTTAGTTTATTTTGCCACTGAGTTTTTCTATTTATTTTTTCACTTCGTCTTTTGCAAGTTTAATTAATTCACGCAGTGTGCCTGTATCATTAACCGTTACCTTACTATTTTTTATAGCATTACTTTCTGAAACTAATTTCATATCCATTCCAAATTTGTATTCCACATCCCCTCCTTTTCTAATAAGCGGACCTATACTTTTAAAGATTTTTGAAAACGAAATACGTACCGGTAATGTTAGTTCTGTGCTGTCCTGTGGTTTGATATCAATATCTCCCAATTTCACTCCGGTTACCCAGGGATTGCCAGCTAAGGAGAATTTGTATTTTAAATTTTTAATCTGGAAAGAGATTTTATTCTTATTTCCAACTATCACTTTTATAAGAAGCGTTACGCCTTTTAGACTTAGTGAATCTTGGTAAATATCTTTAAGCCTGGCAGTGGGGATATAGAAGAGAGGTAGCAACTTATCAGCATCTATATTAAATTCTTTTTTAAATGGGATGTGAGTATGAAAAGTCGTTTGAATACTGTAAATCGTACTATCCTTCCCCTGCTTTTCTAATTGATTTAGTTTGCCAAGCAGTTTATCGTTATTAACAGTGACAGGTAGATCAATCCAGGTGCTTGCCCATTTATTTATGCTGAGCGATTTTGCATACGTACTCTTAATTACCTCCACTCCGCCAATAAATAATTTGTATTGAAGACTATCGGCTATAAAGTTAAATGGCAGTGGATTGTGAATAAGCAATTTTTCGTGCATGATTATTTTATCCGAACCTAAATAAGAAATTTCAGTAACTCCCATCTCAAGACGGGGAATTAGTAGTGTTCGATAAGGGCTCTTGTTTCTTGAATATTGATATAGTTGCAGAGCAAAAAAGATTGCAATTGGGAGAAGAATTAAAACAAGTAGTACTAGAATAATCCGTTTAGCTTTCATAAACATTTGCAATTAAATGTATAATTATATCATTTTAATATAATTATACTTTCTTCGTAGATGATATCAAAGTAGATAAATTCTGATTTGATTGGGGTCAACGGATAGCCTGAATTGTCAAGTGCGACAACCCGAAAATTTTAAACCAGCTTGGCGATTAATCCAGTTCCTACTAAACCATGGCGGTCACTTACAATTATGAATTATCTGCATTGCTTCTTTTATGACTATACCAGAACCCATTCAATTTCCAAAAATTTTGGTTCAATACGCAGGCTCCGAAACAGGGGAATTGATTTTAATAGGTTCAATACTATTAACCAAGCCGATTCTACTGATGAACTTTGACAGAAATGAATGATGCGATTTCTTTTTATTTCCTATTTTTTCGAGATATTTTGTGGTAATATTTTATTGGTGTTCTCATAAATACCATTTTTTATTATATTCATATAAAATGAATATTGACTATTAACTATTAATGAAATTCATTAGCGGTTAATATGAAAATGATTATTTTCATAAAAGTACCACCTGTTGATCTTATTTTGTTATAGGTAACAAATTTGGCTTGTTTTATTGTTCAAGTAACTTAAACAGTGCTGTCAAATCAGGGGAGAGGATGATTTCAGTTCTCCTATTCCTCGCTCTGCCTTCAGGCGTATCATTTTCAGCTACCGGGTAGAATTCACTTCTTCCCGATGATATAACACGATGAGCATCCACATTGTAGTCCATGGTGAGAATACGAACTATAGCAACAGAACGCGCAACACTTAGCGCCCAATTGTCTTCAAATTTCCCATGTATGGGAACAGTATCCGTATGCCCTTCAATCATCACATTAATGTCGGGAGAATTGTTAAGTACAGTGGCTAATTTTCCCAAAGCTTGATTCCCTTTAGGATCAACGGCTGCACTTCCTGACTTGAATAATAGTTTTTCCTGTAGCGAAACGTATAGCCTGCCATTTTTTGTTGATACACTTAATTCATCTGGCTTAAAGTTAACCAAAGCATCAGCAACCGTTTTCTTTAATTGAGTCATAACATCTTTTTGTGCCTGAATCATATTTTGCAGATCACTCAGGCGCTTAGCCTGTTCTGCAATAGTCATCTGCGATTTTGATAAAGCAGATTCCGAACTGACGGATACATTTTTCAATTCATTTTGTACATTGGCTTTTTCTTTTTCAAGATCCGTAACCTTAATGTTATAGGCTTCAATTTTTGAATCGCAGTCATTTAATTTTGAATGGGTATCAGTACTGTCATTCTGAAGTGCCTTTACTCTG
>JBBQVM010000016.1:0-23130 GCA_038211525.1 Bacteroidia bacterium | reverse complement strand
GATGAAAAAGGGAATTGATGAGAGCCGAATAAAAACAATTGCATACGGAGAAACTATGCCTCTTGAAAACAATACTACTGCAATTGGTAAGAAAATAAACAGGCGTGTAGAAATAAACATCCTAAAGAAACAATAACAGATTATGGAATACTTTTTACATTTTGTAACACCATTTGGCTTAGCGCTTATAATCACCACGATTCTGATTCCATTATGGATAGCGATTTGTGGGAAGTGGAAGTTGTTTGATGAGCCTGATACCAGGAAACATCATACCACCATGATTCCTTCTATGGGAGGAATAGCCATCTTCGCAGGTTTGTTTATCTCCTTCCTGGTGTTTGCTAAAATAGCTGAACCCGACAAAATCAGATACCTGTTTGGTGCCGCTTTAATTTTGTTCTTCGCCGGATTTTTCGACGATTTAATGGATGTACCACCAATGAAAAAATTAATTATTCAAGTGGCGAGTGCATGTGTGATCTATTTTGGTGGATACAAAATATTAAATCTTTACGGAATTCTTTGGATTGATGAAATACCTCAAATAATGCAACTTCCGGTAACTTTGTTGCTGGTAGTGATGTTTACTAATGCATACAATTTTATTGATGGGGTTGATGGCTTGGCAGGAAGTCTTGGTGTAGTGGCCACATCGTGTATGGGAGGTCTATTTTTTCACTATGGAAAATTCGATTACGCATTGCTCTCCTTTTGCATAACAGGGTCATTATTGGGTTTTCTATTCTTTAATTTCTCTCCGGCAAAAATATTCATGGGAGATACCGGTTCATTGGTAATTGGATTTTTAATTGCAGTGTTAAGCATAGAGCTATTGAATTCGGGAATAAATCAACCAGAAATAGCAGTTAATCCTGCATTTATTTTTGCAATATTATTTATTCCATTGTTCGATATCTCAAGGGTGTTTATGATCAGGATGATTCGAGGCAATTCTCCATTTCATGCAGACAGAAACCATTTGCATCATTTGATATTAAGTTACGGATTTGGGCATAGAAGCACGGCACTAATGATGTCTTCTTTCAGTCTATTTTTTATCGCTATTCAGGTACTATTTCCAAAAATACCTGTTAATTTATTTATTGTTTGTTCGCTTTTGCTGATGCTGATTTTTGTTAATCCTAAAGTTTTGGGATTCATAGCGAATCTTCATCATAGTGTTTTCGGCAATCACAATGAATCAAACATACGTGTGAAAAGTAACAGTTAAACACCCGATTTTTACATTAGGTGTTTACTACATGAGTATGTTTAGCAATTTCTGATTTGCATTATTAGTATATTTACGGCTGAATTATTCCATACTATGAGCCGCATTTCAAGATTAGTGATAGCCTTTTTTTTGGCTAATTCACTGAATGCTATTGCACAGACCAACGATTCCATCACCATCCGAAAAATATATACTTATTCCCTCGAGCAGGGAAAAGCTTATGAACGACTACGCTACCTCACCACTGAAATTGGTCCGCGTTTAAGTGGATCTATAGGAGCTAGTGATGCGGTAAAATGGGGAAAATCAGAATTGGAATCTGAAAATTTCGGTAAGGTTACTTTACAGGAAGTGATGGTTCCACATTGGGTACGAAATAATGTGGAAGAGTTATCGGTCCCGATAAAGGGGAAGCAGTCCTTGCTTCGCATTTGCAGCCTTGGCGGAAGTATTCCAACTCCACCCAGCGGAATAAAAGCAAAGGTGATTGAGGTGAAATCCTTTGAAGAGCTTGAGCAGCTAGGAAAAGAAAAAATTGCAGGCAAAATTGTATTTTACAATACTCCTATGCCTCAAAAATATATTTCAACAAATAAAGCCTATGGTGAAACAGGAAAATACAGATATCGTGGTGCGGCCAACGCGGCTAAATTCGGCGCTATTGCTTCTATCACCCGCTCACTAACACTTTCTACCGACGATCATCCCCATACAGGAGCTATGGGATATGTTGACAGCATTGCTAAAATTCCAACGTGTGCCATTTCAACTATTGGTGCCGATAAGTTAAGTGCTTTGTTAAAGGTAAATCCGGAGACGGAAGTTTCATTAACTATGAACTGTGAAACTTTACCGGATAATTTATCCTACAATGTGATTGCTGAAATTAAAGGATCAGAATTTCCTGATGAGATCATAGTAGTAGGTGGTCATTTAGACGCTTGGGATACCGGCAAAGGTGCTCACGATGATGGTTCCGGAATTGTACAGTCTATGGAGGTATTAAATATTTTCAAAGATCTTAATATTCAACCTAAACGAACTATCAGAGTTGTGTTATTCATGAATGAAGAAAATGGTGTGCGTGGTGGGAAAAAATATGCAGAAGCAGCCAAAGCCGCAAATGAAAAACACCTTGCAGCTATTGAAAGTGATGGGGGCGGATTTACTCCACATGGTTTTACCTGCGAAACAAAAGACAGTACGTTAATTCCTAAATTTAAAAAGTGGAATGACATTTTCGCACCTTATGGACTGTATAATTGGGAGAGCAGTGGTGGTGGATCAGATATTGATCCTCTTCAAGAACAGGGGGCCTTTTTGATTGGACTACTTCCCGATTCACAACGTTATTTCGATTACCATCACACCGAGATTGATACCTTCGACAAGGTGAATCGTCGCGAATTACATCTTGGTGCCGCTGCAATGGCAAGCATGGTATATCTGTTGTCTGAATATGGGTTAAAGTAACAAGCGATCACTAATTGATCTTCGCTCTGCTTTTCTTTTTTTCACCAACAAGTTTTTTATCCTTGATGCGATCCTCATTAACTCCCGGCGCGGGTTTGGTTTTTTTCCTGGGCCTCGGTTTAGTGAGTGATTTATTGATGAGGTTAATAAATTTTTTCTTGACACCCTCTTTATTTTCCAACTGCGTCCGTTTCTCTGAACTTGTCAATCGCAAAATTCCCTCTTCGGTAATGCGTGATTGCAATTTTTCAAGTAGCAATGCTATTTGATCTTCATCAAGCGTAGGGGAAGAGGTAATATCAAAATAGAGTTCCACCTTAGTGGCCACCTTATTCACATTCTGCCCACCTTTACCACCTGAAGTGGTTGCTTTAAAAGTCGCTTCTTTTAAAAGTTTTGAAATAATGGCAGGGGAAAGCATTCTAATTTTAATAAATAGGTGTTGTTCTGATTACAAAATTTTAAATTTATCGGCATCCATAAAAACAGGAAATGATTTTCTGAAATCCTTTAGCTTTTTCAAATTAAGCGTTACCGTTTCCACTGATGAGCTACCTGATTTAGTACTGCTTAGTTTGTTTCCCCAAGGATCCAGAACAACACTTTCACCGGAGTATTCAATGTTTTTCTCATCACGACCAATTCGATTTAATCCTACCATATAACATTGGTTTTCTATTGCGCGCGCTACAAGCAATTGAGACCATGCGAAATTACGTTGTTTGGGCCAGTTAGCCACAAAAATCATCAAGTCAACTGTTCCATCCGTTCTGCTCCAAACGGGAAATCGGAGATCATAGCAAACAAGTGGACGAACGCTCCATCCTTGCAATTCCACTTCAAGTGTTTTCTTACCTGCGGTATAGGTATTTTGCTCATTTGCCATACGGAACAAATGTCGCTTATCATAATAGGATGCGTTACCATCAGGACGCATCCATATTAATCGATTGTAAAAATTCTTCTTCACTTTAATTATCACACTACCGCAAATAACTGAATTTTTTCTTTGAGCCAAATCTGCCATCCATGTAACTGTTGGTCCATCCATTTTCTCAGCAACGGCCTCAGCATTCATTGTGAAACCGGATGTAAACATTTCAGGTAAAACATATAGGTGGGTACTTCCTTTTTTTTGATTTTTAAGAAGTGCTTCAAAATGTTTTCTATTTGCTTCGGGTTGTTCCCAGAGTAAGCTGGTTTGAACAAGAGTTACTTTTAAGTCTGCCATAAATAGGTTTTAAATTTTACATAATTTTTCCGCTGCCTTCTCTAATGTTGAAGCATCTTTGGCAAAACAGAAACGGAGAATTTTACTGTCGACAGGATTTTTATAAAATACAGATACAGGAATAGCAGCTACTCCATATTCCTTGGTAACTCTGATAGCGAAGTCAGTATCTTTTTCGTCGGAAATTTTTGAATAATCGAGCAATTGAAAATAAGAACCTGAGCAATTCAGCGTTTTAAAACGGGATTCTTTAATCAGGTTTTGAAACAGGTCACGCTTTTGTTGATAAAAAGTACTTATTCCCGAATAGTTAGTAGCATCCAACATATATTCAGCAAGTGCATGCTGGATGGGAGTATTCACTGAAAAAACCTGGAATTGATGCACTTTACGGAATTCGGTCATTAGGTTTTCAGGAGCAATGCAATAACCCATTTTCCATCCGGTAGCGTGAAATGTTTTTCCAAATGAGAACACCACAAAACTGCGCTCGGCAAGTTTTGGGTAACGCATTACACTCTGGTGTTCAACGCCATCAAAAATAATATGCTCATAAACCTCATCACTCACGATTACAATATCTCGGTTACTGGTTATTTTTTCTAGTTGGTGCATGTCCTTAGCCGTTAGTATGGCTCCGGTAGGATTGTGTGGAGAGTTGATCATGATCATCCGCGTGCGCTGGGTAACCATTTTCTTTACTTCGTTCCAGTCGATATGATAATCGGGGCCCTTTAGCTGTAGCTGAACAGGAATACCACCATTCAGTTCAATAGCGGGCACATAACAATCATAGGCGGGTTCAAATACAATTACCTCATCACCTTCTTTTATAATTGAAGTGATAGCAGAATAAATTGCTTGTGTTCCTCCGGCAGTAATTGTTATCTCTTTGTCGGGATCATAATTGGCAGAATAAAGATGTTGCACTTTGGCAGCTATAACTTCCCGCAAAGGACGATGTCCCTGCATGGGAGCATACTGGTTGAAGCCTGACTTCATGTATTTGTTAACGAGTGCAATCAACTCCTCAGAAACCGGGAAATCGGGAAAGCCCTGCGATAAATTAATGGCTCCTACCTCATTCGCCAACCCCGACATTATCGCGAAAATAGTGGTTCCTGTTTTATGTAGTTTTGATTTTATTGTTCCCGGAAAATTCATTTTGTTCTTAAGCTATTCAGTAATAAAAGTAAATTTACCTAAAATGATGTTACCTGCAGGATGAAATTTGTGAGGTAGTCAATTAGTCGGTGAAAATCATGTAGTTAAAATGTTAACAAGGCACTTTTAGGTATTGATAAAATAAACTTTACATAAACTATTCCATATTTTGAATTTGCAATTCCTTCTATTTTCCAAGGTCAGTTCCTACACCATAAGGCATTACTGATATTTCTGATCTTAAATTCACTTCACTTTTAACGGTGCATGATATTACTCAAAAAAATGAAATAGGAAATGTTAAACCTGAGAGAAATTATATTTGGCTAGGAATATACATTCTCATTGGTGTGGTATGTTTAATTTCATATTTTGTTATTAGACTCAATATTTTCGCAATTTCAACCAAATATTATGAAGCCATTATAAAAATATCATTAGCAGGTTGTTTATCTGTTTTGATTCTAACTATTACTAAATTCATAGAAATAATAATAATTAAAAAATCCACCTCTAAATACAAACGATACAATCTTATAAGGCTATCCCATTTATTGAGAACACTATTAAGAAAGTCACCATAGCGGAATTAGGTGATCAGATGCATCAGCGAATAGAAGAACTTAAAATTCTTGTAAAAGAATCTCCGATTAACTCCATCGAAATTAAAGAATATCCTTTTGTGAGTTTAAGAATCAATTCGAATACCTGGGTAGAAGTAACGATAACTTACCTCGTATCACCAAAACAAGCGGCCATCACGAGAACCAAAATTATAAAAAATATTCTTTCAGAATTAAATGCATCACCATCAAAAGCCATGTTCCCTAAAGGAAATTCAAGATAAGAGTTTATGTTAGGTCAAAATTCCTTTAGCAAATTTAAATTCAACAACAATTATTGCTTTCTAAAGATTCACTACAGCATAAATATTTCGTTTCACAATAACCTCTAATTTATCTAAAGTGCTTTTCTGAATAGATTTGAATAATACCAGCTCGTTTCTTCATTTTGAATTGTTATCGTATTTATAAGAAATCCACTCATAAAGGAGAAAACTTGATTGTCACATAAGTTGTTATACATTTAACAGGATTATGTTCCTCTTTAAAATTAAATGAAAATAAATGGTTCAATTGTGGATTAGAATCCATTGTTAAAATCAAGATTACCAGATTGGCACATTCTCAACCAAAAATCTCCATGAAGGCGCTGCATTTAACATATTGAATACCAATGCTTCTACGTAAAACCTAATCGTGATGGAAGGTAAATTCGTGAGTTGAATCCTAAGCAGGATGAATTGGAGTTAATGTACTTGCACAACTTGAGGAAAATGTTTCCGAGACTGTGAATGAAAACTGCTTAAAATTCACTTTTATAACCTATTAAAAAAATTATGAAAGAGGAAACAACTAGAAAGGTAGAAAAATCATATGGAATGGCTAAAGTTGTTGATATTTGTATGCTGGTCACAAACGAATAGCATTGTACGCATCCTTTCGAAATTACAAATTGCGGGAAGTGACGTTTTAAATAAGTTTCTTTAGGTTATGTAGTATAACTAAGCTCGCGTTAAGGTATTCACCGTAGTCGCCGATAAAAACAGCCAGAATTATAGGATTATACTAAAGAATACAATTTTAGTTATTGATAAAAATTAAATGAAGAATACTATTTTTGAATCTGTGCATTACAAGCAATAATTTTTGAACAAAAAACAAATGCAGCTCACAAAAACACAAACAACTGTACGTATTATGATTGGACTATTTTTTCTTCTTGCAGGAATAGACCATCTTACTTTCCAGCGTACTGAATTTTTAGCGCTAGTGCCAAATTGGGTTCCCATGAATCCAGACATTATAGTGATTATTTCCGGATGGATTGAAATACTACTAGGATTAGCTTTAATTTTGTTGACACACCAAAAAACAAAAATTGGTTGGTGTGTTGCCTTCTTCTTGGTGGCAGTATTCCCTGGAAATATAGCACAGTTAGTTAACCATAAAGATGCTTTCCATTTAAACACCGATCTACTTCGCTGGTTACGTTTACCATTTCAACCGATCTTAATAATGTTAGTATTGTGGAGTACGGGAGCTTGGGAAAATTATAGGGAAAAATCTGTTGGATTTCTTAAAAAATGAAAAATCAACATGACGAAAGAAAATAAAATAGCGGATTATACTCAATTAATAATTCCATTTAACTTTGGAAATACGATAAAACTCATGCGTATTCCATTTTCTTTTTTTCTAATGCCTGTATTCCTTTTTGCATTAAGTCAGGTAAATGATATAAATTGGTCGCATGCGATTCTCTGTTTTATTGTTTTGCATTTGTTTATTTATCCGGCAAGTAATGGCTACAATAGTTACATGGATAAAGATGAAACTCCTATCGGTGGATTAGAACATCCACCCAAGCCAACAAAAATGTTATTTTACACCTCCATATTATTCGATGCACTCGGCTTATTAATTTCGTTAATTATTAATATTCAGTTTTTTTTTACTGTGCTCGCCTACTTACTTGCGTCGAGAGCATATAGTTGGAAGGGCATACGATTAAAAAAATTCCCAATATTAGGTTTCCTAACTGTTATATTTTTTCAGGGCGCTTTTACCTTTTGGATGGTCTATTCCTGTATCAGTAACAATTCAGTTGAACTTAATAACTCCTTAATTTTAGTGCTTATCGGTTGTTCTTTTCTAATTGCAGGTGTTTACCCGTTAACACAAATCTACCAACATAAAGAGGATGCAGCATCTGGAGACATCACCATAAGTTATAAATTGGGTATTAAAGGTACTTTCAAATTTTCATCCGTCATGTTCATTATTTCAAACATATTTTTATATAATTATTTTAAAGCGATACATAAGTCAGAACATTTCATTTTGTTCCAGCTATTTTTAATCCCGGTTGGTGTGTATTTCATAACCTGGTTTTTAAAAGTATTAAAAGATAACAACAGGGCTTCCTTTAAAAATACCATGCGAATGAACCTTATCGCCTCCACTTCTCTAAATGTGTGTTTTATTTTCATGATAATTTTAAATAATTCAAAATGAGTGTAATAGCCAATATAGCCACTGTAGTACCTGAAAATAAATACAAGCAAAGAGATCTCGCGGAATTTATGAGTGATTTATTTCAATTTGATGAACTACAAAAAAGAAAAATAAAATTACTCTATTCAAAAAGTGGTATAGAAACTCGATATTCAGTAATACCAGACTTTTCATCATCTGTTAGTAAGCGGAAATTTTTTCCAAAGACACAGAATCTCGAGCCGTTTCCTACCATTGAGTACAGAATGCAATTTTTTAATAAAGCTGCACTGCCTCTGTGTATAGAAGCAATCAATGATTGTATTAAAGACAAAATAAACAAACACCAAATTACGCATCTTATAACTGTTTCTTGTACAGGCCTATCAGCTCCAGGCCTAGATGTTGAAATTGTTCAAAAGTTGAAATTAAGTGAAACTATCAACAGAACATCTATTAACTTTATGGGATGTTATGCTGCCATTCACGCACTAAAACAAGCCGATTACATCTGCAAAAGTGAAAAAGATGCTATCGTTATAATCGTATGTATAGAGTTATGTACCATCCATTTTCAAAAAGAAGATACTGCAGATAATAACACCGCCAATCTTCTTTTTGCTGATGGAGCTGCAGCAATTTTAATGACATCAGATCATTATGCAAAAAATAATGACTTGCATGGGTACGCAGTCAAAAAATTCCACTCCCAAATTTCTCTTAATGGAAAAAACGATATGGCATGGCAACTAACATCAACCGGATTTTTGATGACCCTAAGTTCATACATTCCCCAATTAATTGAAAAAGGGTTCAAAACATTTTTCGAAAAGGCGATTAATCAATTAAATGTAGAGAAGGAGAATATTTCACATTGGGCAATACATCCCGGAGGAAGAAAAATACTAGAGGTAATTCAAAAGGAACTTGAACTCAACAACAATGACCTAGAAAGTTCCTACCGTGTGTTGAATAACTTCGGAAACATGTCTTCACCAACCGTATTATTTGTTCTTAAAGACTTATTGGAGAATAAAATAAATAATACTAAAAACGAGCTAACCTTTTGTTCTGCATTTGGGCCCGGACTTACAATGGAATCTGTAATTCTCGCAAATGTTTAAGCATCGTTCACATAACAAAGAATTGCTGGATGAATCTAAAATTCCACGAGAATTACTATATCAAAATCTAAAAGAATTAGAAACAATAAATAAATATTTAGGCGGGCACTCTGTTTCTTTAAATGGGTTAAACGCAATCGACATAAATAAATTAGAGGTGACAAATATTATTGATATTGGTTGCGGGGGAGGGGATTCACTTAAAGCAATGGCAAAGTGGGCAAGGACTCATGGCCATAACATCAAATTCACCGGCGTAGATTTAAAACAAGATTGTATCAGCTACGCCCAAAACAATTGCAAAAGATATACAGAAATAAATTTCAGTTGTACCGATTTCAATATGGCTTTTACTAAAATTTCAAACATTAATGTTGTTCATGCTTCTTTGTTTTTTCACCATTTTTCAGAATCAGAAATAATAGACTTCATAAAATTGTGCAACACTAATAACGCACTACTAATCATCAATGATTTGGAGCGAAATTTCTTAGCGTACTATTCAATTAAGCTGCTTACCAAACTATTTTCCAATTCAACATTGGTAAAAAACGACGCCCCTCTTTCTGTTTTACGAGGATTTAAAAAAGCAGAGTGGGTCGAGATTTTAAATAGGGCAGGAATTAAGAAATTTTCAATTAAAAATCGTTGGGCCTTCCGTCACTTGATTATTGCCTATCCTAATGGAAAATAACAGCTCAGACAAATTTCCCCCTGTAGAGAAAGATCATGTCTTCGATTGTGCAATTGCCGGTGGAGGCCTAGCAGGGTTAACACTTGCTGTGCAATTAGCTGAGGCAGGGTATTCAGTCATTTTATTTGAAAAGGAAAAATATCCCTTCCATAAAGTCTGCGGCGAATACATTTCAATGGAAAGTTTTGATTTTTTAGAGCGAATTGGTATTCCCATTTCCAATATGAATTTGCCTATGATAAATGAAGTCCTAATTTCAGCACCAAATGGAAATACTTTATCCAGAAAATTAGATTTAGGCGGTTTTGGCATCAGTCGCTTTACTCTTGATGCAAAGCTTGCTGAGTTGGCAATCAAAAAAGGAGTTGTATTAAAGGAAGAAACAAAAGTTATTGATATTCATTTCGACCATGACTTATTTTCTGTTAAAACCAGTCAACATTATTATAAGGCAAAAACAGTGTGTGGCGCCTTTGGAAAACATTCCTTATTGGATAAAAAATTAGGAAGGTATAATAGTATTCCGGATAAAAACTATTTAGCAGTCAAATATCATGTAAAACTTGATTGTCAGGAGAACCTTGTTCAACTGCATAATTTTAAAGACGGGTATTGTGGAATTTCCAAAGTGGATGGAGATAAATATTGCATGTGCTATTTGAGTAATTCACAAAACCTGAGAGATAATGGAAATGACATAAAAGCTATGGAACGTAATGTATTGATGAAGAATCCATTTTTGAAAAAATATTTCAATGCTGCAAATTTTCTTTTCGAAGAACCACTCACAATTTCACAAATTACATTCAACAAAAAGACAACTATTCAAAACCATGTGTTGATGTTAGGTGATGCTGCCGGCAATATTGCGCCCTTGTGTGGAAACGGGATGAGCATGGCGATGCATTCATCATACATTGCTTTTCAGCTCCTAAAAAAATATTTTGAACAAACCATTTCACGACAACAACTTGAACAGTTATATCAACACCAGTGGAGTAATCACTTTTCAAGTCGGATAAATACAGGAAGAACTATTCAAATGCTGTTTGGTAAAGAAAGTATTACCAATTTTTCCATTGCACTATTAAATAAATTGCCCATGATTACCAATAAAATAATTAACAGTACTCATGGCATTAAATTTTAGTAGGTCAAATTTTTGAATCATATAAACCATTTTTTAACTACAGTTCTTCATTTTTCATAGTGTTTTAAGTGAATACAGCTTCTTCTTATTTTGAATATTTTTAGCTTTCCACCCTACCGGCTAAATCTATAAACATATACGTTGCTACTAATTGTTGATTTAGAAAACAGTGCAATTGCTGCATATTAAATGAAGTAGTTGGTATTTTGTTGGCTTTTTTCACCTTGAATTTTGAGTACTTTCTTTTTGAGCGATCCCTTTTACATCTTCTTATTGTAGTTGATATTCCACACCTCTTTAAGAAAATAGGATTTTAAATATGTAATTTTTTCCTCAAAATGAGAAACAAATTTAATTTTTAAATCCTAATTGTTTCTGGCACAATTTTAAAGTAATCACCAATAGTTAATCTAGTCAAAAATTCAAATAAATGGAAAAAAATCAAAATGACAATCGCAATCAGCAAACTGGTAGCAAGTCAAATCAACAAACACAGGATGGTAAAAATAAAGAAACCAATCCTAACAATCCTACTGCAAATCAGGGCTCTGAAAAAGGTTCTAAAACCGGTAATCAACATGGTTCACCAGCAGGTAATCAACAAAAACATGGTTCCGATTCTCAGCAAGATTCAAAAAGCGGCAATCAACAACGTACAAAATCATCTTCTTCGGAAGGAAGGTCCAACACTGATGTAGAAGATACAGAAGAGATGGATGAGACCTCACAAGAAGATGAAAAAAGTACAGGCAATACCGATTCAGAAAGAGAAAACCGCGGAAACGGAAATCAAAATTCTAAAAGAGGAAAGTAATTTGCTCATGACCTTTCCCGTAAGAAAGGTTATTTAACATGTATTATATAGCAACGCATTCTGTTACTTTAATGTTAATAATTCAAATCAAAATAATATGTTTCATCACGTAAAAGAGTTACAATTTAACGCACGGGTTTCTAAACCCGACCCTCGCTTTGCGAGATTACTACTTGAACAATTTGGAGGCCCCAATGGGGAACTTAAAGCTGCTATGCAATATTTTGTACAGGCGTTTGGCTGCAAAAAACCTTACCCTGATAAGTATGATATGCTAATGGATATTGCTACAGAAGAGTTTAGCCATTTAGAGATAGTAGGTGCTACCATTCAAATGTTGCTTACGGGAGTTAATGGTGAACTTAAAAATGCAGCCGATGAATCTGACCTTACAAAAATGTTAGATGGGACAGCCGCAAAAGAAGATTACATCCACGAAGCGCTTATAAATCCTCATTTCTTTTTAGTGAGTGGGGGCGCACCAACGCTAACAGATAGTAACGGAAATCCCTGGTCAGCAGCATATATTATGGGTATGAATGATATAACCGTTGATATGCGATGCAACATGGCAGCAGAGTCTACTGCCAAATTAGTTTACGAGAACCTTATGAAATTTACAGACGATCCTTTAGTAAAAGAATCCCTTCGCTATCTCATGACACGCGAAGTTGCCCATTTTCAAATGTTTCAAGCCGCATTAGATAGTGTTCAACCCAATTTCCCTCCCGGTATATTACAAAGTGATCCAAAATTCAGTAATAAATATTTCAATATGTCGAAAGGTGAGGAGTATACCGGTCCTTGGAATGATGGTAAGAGCCCTGAAATGGGAGAAGAATGGCAATACATTGACGAACCTTACCAACACGTATTGGAAACGAATGGTTTAATAAACGATACAGCAAAAGGAACTAAACGAACAGAAAAAGGTGTTCAGACAGATAATAAGAATTTAAGTAAACAACGTAAAAGTGAAGTGGATTCCGCTACACTTCCATCTAATGGAGAAATAAATTGGTCAACATATTCTGAAAATGAAGAAAATGAAACAGCGTCATCAAAATCCAATAAGAAATAAATAAATAAATATTTTAAAAAAAAATCATAGAAATAAATACTAATTACAATGAAAATGATAAAATTAATTAAATCGATTCTTGGCATTGCATTAATTTCGATATGCACGTCCTCACTCCATGCACAAACTATGCAAGACAGTTCCGGCAATAATCGTCAAAGCAATTATCAAATGGATGATAAAAAGGTGCAGGAAGATTCTATGCACAAGGGTTACGATAATGAGCAATCAAGTTATCAAAACCAGAATGGGTCTAGAGATACTATAAACAGAAGCAATTCTGGAAATATGCATCCAACTCACAAAACAAGTAACGATTCTACTTATAAAAATAATTCCAGGAACACAAATCCTGCATCCAACAAAACGATTAGTGATTCTACCAATAGAAATAATTATGGAAATAAAAGCCATAAGGATACTACAACGAACCATAAATCCAAAATGTATTTGGTACCTGATAGTACCATAAAAAAAGATAATTAATTAATAACTATATAAATAAAAATAAAATGGAAAATAATCACAATCAAATGGAAGACAATAAGTCTTCAAAAACAGGCATGTTAACAGGTATGTTTCGCGATCGCGAGAGCACAGAAAATGCATACAAATCTTTACATGAACGAGGCTATACTAAAGATGATATTAATTTAGTAATGTCTGATGAAACGCGGAAAAAATATTTTTCTGATAATGTAAAGGAAACAGAAATAGGTACTAAAGCTGCAGAAGGCGCTGGAAAAGGTTCGGCTATCGGTGGAACGGTAGGTGCCATAGCGGGAGTTATCGCAGCAATAGGAACTAGTTTAGTGATACCAGGCCTGGGACTTATTGTGGCAGGTCCTATTGCCGCGGGGCTGGCAGGGGCAGGAGCTGGAGGCATAACAGGTGGCATAATTGGCGCTCTGGTAGGTTCAGGAATTCCGGAAGAACGCGCCAAGTTATATGAATCAGGTGTAAAAGAGGGTAACATTGTTATGGGAGTTCAGCCTCGTAATGAGGATGATGCAAAATATTTTGAAAACACTTGGCGTGATAATAAAGGTGAAGAAATCTATTCTGGAAGAATGTAAAACTTCGGTAAAATTGAATGGAATTACAATTCTTTATATCGTGTATAAAAAATAAGGTCTTCAAAATACCATTCGCTAAAGTAGTAGCGAATTTAGTATGCACGAAGTAGTTAAGTCAGTGCAAACATAGAACATTATTAAACTTTATCCTAAGGCACATTTCGCCACTGTACCGAAACATTTGGCTTAAATGATGCCTTAGGCTTTTTAAAGTTAACAAAGGAAGTAGCTATTGGCGCACTAGTAAAGTTGACAGTGTAACTTTCTTTGTTGCTAAAATTCCTTTAAGTTGTCAAAGAGATAACATGATTCGCTTGACTCAAAAATAAATATTTGATCAGATTCAAAATTCCATACCTGACATTCTCTATAAGAAGTGTATAACATTGATAAGAAAAATAAAGGTAACTGTTTTACGGCTAAACCATTTTTCTATAACGAAGTCGGTCATTTTAAAAAATATTAAAAATGGAAACAAGGAAAATTCTCTCTTCTGCTCTAGTTGGAACTACTGCTATGACAGTATTCAGTTTAATAATTTCAGCGCCTAAAAATAAAAATTTTAGTGAGCCGGCTAACTTGAGTCAATTAATTAAAAAATTACCAGAAACAAATTTATCAAAATCCTCTGCAGCTATTTCGGGATGGTTAGCTCATTATGCTATAGGAATTATATTTGTGGCTTTTTATAATGAATTGTGGAAAACAAGGAAAGTAAAACCAACTCTCACCTCAGGCGCATTACTTGGAATCGGCAGTGGCCTTGCAGGAATTGCTGCCTGGCAAGGCATGTTTAAAATGCATCCGAATCCTCCTAAAAAGAATTTGAAAAAGTATTTTGGTCATCTCCTGCTTGCCCACATTGTCTTTGGAGTTTTTAGCACTATAACTTATAAATTAGTTGCTAGTCAGCAAAGTCCGGATTACAAATGAATACTCAGAATAGATTTCATTCTACTTTTTACTCCGGTCTCAGCGGATTACAACTTCCCGTTCCCCAATACTTGTTTCCCCCACCATTTGAAAATGCTAGCAGGATAACTTACTATTCATCGCTTTTTAACAGCATTGAGATTAACAGTTCATTTTATAAAATTCCTCAACCGGCTACAGTAACAAAATGGGCGGGATCAGTTCCCGAACATTTTAAATTTACTTTCAAATTATTTAGAGAAATAACTCATTCTAAAGGATTAAATTTCAAAGAGAATGATATAATAACTTTTTTTCAGTCTATAAATTATGTTCAAAATAAAAAAGGTTGCTTGCTTATTCAATTTCCACCGAGTATAGGAAATGAATACACACTGCAATTAAACAATCTTTTAAGTTGCATTAGTGTTTGGAATAGTAATAACTGGAAAATTGCAATGGAGTTTCGTAATAAATCGTGGTACACTGATTCCACTTTAGCCCTTTTAAAACATTTCAACGCGGCTTTGGTAATTCAAGATATTCCCAAATCTGCAACCCCTTTAGTCAAACATGAAACTGATTTTATATACATCAGATTTCATGGACCTACCGGAAATTATCGTGAAAGCTACTCTGAAGACTTTTTAATGGAATATTCCACCTATGTGAATGAATGGATTGCAGAAGGCAAAACAGTATACATGTATTTCAATAACACTATGGGAGATGCTATTGCTAATTTAAAAACCATCAACAGATTTCTTCAACTTCATAATAACTTGGCATAAGGTTTCTAAAACAGATCCATGGCACTAACGAAATACAAAGCGAAAAGAAATTTTAAAGAAAGTCCAGAACCTATTGGCGGTAAACCCGATAGTGACAAACTGCGATTTGTTATTCAGAAGCATGATGCATCTCACCTCCATTACGACTTCAGGCTCGAGATGGAAGGTGTATTAAAAAGTTGGGCTGTCCCTAAAGGACCTTCAACCGACCCTTCTGTAAAACGTCTTGCTATGATGGTGGAAGACCATCCTTATGATTATAGAAGTTTTGAAGGTATTATTCCAAGTGGTTACGGTGCGGGTACAGTAATAGTTTGGGATGAAGGATTTTATGAATTGGCAGATGCTAAAGGTAAAGACAAAAAAACGCAGGATAAAGAATTGCAAAAAGGAATTTCTTCGGGTAAGCTGCATTTCGTAATACATGGAAAAAAATTAAAAGGCGAATATGCGCTTGTGAAAACACAAGGCAGGGGTGAGAATTCATGGCTGTTATTTAAGGTAAAAGATAAATATGTTTCTACGGAAGATATAACCCTGAAGGATAAATCTGTCATCTCAAAAAAAACATTGGAACAGATAGAAAAAACTTCTACCAATATTTACGACGGTAACCGAACAAATGAAACATCTGCTAAAAGCAAAAAGGAAAAGGAATCAAATAAACGCAAGGATGCAAAAGCAGCTAGCAAACACACCAAACCGGAAAAGGAAATAAAACCTTCTATCGATAAAATAATTGCAAAAGGTAAGAGATCCAAATTTCCGGCTAAGCTAAGTCCCATGCTTGCCACCCTTGTTGATGGACCCTTTAACAATGATGAATGGCAGTATGAAGTTAAGTGGGATGGTTACAGAGCTATTGCATTCTGTAATAAAAACAAAGTAGAATTAAAATCGCGCAACAATAAATCGTTTAATGAAAAGTTTTATCCGGTTTTAAAAGCAGTGCAAGATTGGAATATTAATGCGGTTATCGATGGTGAAGTAGTTGTGTTGGATGAACACGGCAAATCGAATTTTGGTGCATTACAAAATTGGCGAAGTGAAGCTGACGGGGAAATCTATTTTTATGCATTCGATGTGCTTTGGTTGAACGGAAAAGATATGATGCCAATTCCATTATCTCAGCGGAGACAAATTTTAGAATCGCTCATCCCTGCAAATGATTTAATAAGAATAAGTAAAAGTTTTGAAGGTACCGGTATTGAACTTTTTGAAGCGGCAAAGAACTTGGGGCTTGAAGGTATCATTGCTAAAAAATCCGACAGTACCTATTCACCCGGTAATCGGTCCAAAGAATGGCTAAAAATAAAGGCAAATAAGCGACAGGAAATGGTTATTGGGGGGTATACCATCAATGATACTACTTCAAAATTATTTAGTTCACTGTTGCTGGGAGTTTATGAAAAAGGGAAATTAATATATACAGGAAAAGTTGGAACAGGATTTAAAGATAAGCAGCAAAAAGAAATGTTGAAGCAATTTAAACCGTATGTTACAAAATTATCACCGTTTATTGAATTACCGGATATTAACAAACCATCTCGGTTTCGACCTAATCCACCTCATGCAAAAGCCATATTTATGAAACCTGAATTAGTTTGTGAAGTTAGTTTTACTGAAATGACTGCGGATGGAATTATGAGACACCCCTCCTTTGAGGCAATGCGTACTGATAAAAATGCTAAAGAGGTTTCAAAAGAATTGCCATCTAACACTGAAGAAATGACTTCTAAAAAGAAAACAAAATCTTCATCAATCCTAAAACCAACAAAAAAAGGTGAAAGGAAATCATTATTAAATCCTACAGAGAATACACAGGTGCGGAAAATTAACAGGCATGAAATAAAATTTAATAACCTCAATAAAATTTACTGGCCTAAAGAAAAAATCACCAAGTGCGACATGCTTAATTACTATTATCAGGTGGCACCCTATCTATTGCCTTATCTTAAAGACAGGCCACAATCTATGAACCGTCATCCAAACGGTATTACCGGTAAAAGTTTTTATTTCAAAGATGTAACCGGAACAGCTCCTGAATGGATAGAAACTTTTGAATACAAAAGTCCCTCTGATAATCGTATAAGAAAATATTTGGTTGCAAAAGATGATGCAAGCCTTTTGTATATGGCTACATTAGGATGTATTGAAATGAATCCCTGGCATAGCAAAGTTGAATCAGAAAACTATCCCGACTGGTGCATTATAGACTTAGACCCTGCAGAAAATACATTCAACCAAGTGATTGAAGCAGCAAATGTTACCAAGGATATTTTAGAAAGCATGGGAGTAACTGCTTACCCTAAAACTAGTGGTTCGACAGGAATTCACATTTACATACCCTTAGGTGCAAAATATACTTATGAACAATCAAAAGAGTTTGCGCGTGTAATTGCAACCTTAGTTCAGCGTGAACTTCCAAAATATACCAGCATTGAACGAATTGTAAAAGCAAGGAAAGGAAAAATGTACATTGACTTTTTACAAAACCGCCCTCAGGCAACTATAGCTGCTCCATATTCTTTGCGCCCAAAGCCCGGCGCAACTGTGTCTATGCCATTGCATTGGGACGAAGTGAAAAAAGGTTTAAAAATGAGTGACTTTACAATTCACAATGCACTGGAAAGAATTAAAAGCGAGGGTGACATATTCAAGCATGTACTAGGTAAAGGGATTAATTTAGAAAAAGTGATTAAACAATTTAATAAAGAATAGGATGTCTTATTAACGCGAAAGGCAACGATACCTTTTTCACTCCATAAAATAAAAATTAGAAAAATAGCTGGTGGAATTAAAGAAATAGAGAATATGCTATGGCAGCAGAATTAAAATAATAGTATTAAAAAAAATTATCATGCGCTCAATTTGGACAGGTTCTATCACATTCGGTTTAATAAATATTCCCGTCAAACTATTTTCAGCAGTTCAGGAAAGTTCGCTGGATTTGGATATGTTAGATTCCAAAGACCATTCAAACATTAAATTCAAGAGAATTAATGAAACAACAGGAAAAGAAGTGGCTTATGAGAATATTGTAAAAGGCTATAAGTTGGAAAGCGGCTATGTAATTTTAGAAGAAGAAGATTTTGAAGCAGCGGATGCTGTCAAAACAAAAACTATTGACCTGCTAAATTTTGTAAAAGAAACGGAGATTGATAGTCTTTATTATGAACAACCTTATTATCTCGAACCGGATAAGTCAGCGATGAAGGCCTACGCACTGTTGCGTGATGCAATGGAAAAAACCGGAAAAGTTGGAGTTACCTCATTTGTTCTTAGAAATAAAGAAGGACTGGCAATTTTAAAACCCTATAAACAGGTAATAGTATTAAATCGCATACGGTTCGCTCAGGAAATTCGAGAACCATCAGAGTTAAAATTACCACCCATTTCTAAAGGCAACTCAAAAGAAGTTGCCATGGCAAATAAATTGGTAAACCAGCTAACAGAAAAATTTAACATCTCAAAATATAAAGATACCTATGCTGACAAACTGCTAAAGATTATAAAGCAAAAATCAAAAGGCAAAAAGATTACCGTACCTAAAATGAAGGTAGTATCCAAAAAGAATGATGATTTAATGGAAATGCTTAAGGCCAGTTTAACCACAAAAAAAAGAAAAACTGCTTAGCACATGCCTGAAGGCCCATCGATAGTACTTTTAAAAGAAGGGGTAGTGCGATTCACCGGCAAAAAGATTATTGCTGTTAGTGGCAATAGCAAAATCGACCAGTCACGCTTGTCAAATCAAAAAATAATTGCATTTAAAAGTTGGGGAAAACATTTTCTAATTTGTTTTAATGGTTTCACCTTGCGGATTCATTTTTTAATGTTTGGCAGTTATAGGGTCAATGAAAAAAAACCAGACAGACCAATCCGCTTAAATTTAACTTTTAAAGCCGGTGAAATAAATTTTTATTCCTGTTCAATAAAAGTTTTGGAAGGTGACATAGATACACATTATGATTGGAGTGCAGATGTAATGAATGAAAACTGGGATCCAAAAAAAGCGAAAGCGAAATTAAAAAAGCAACCTGATATTCTTGCCTGCGATGCTCTTTTAGAACAAGATATTTTTGCTGGGGTTGGAAACATAATTAAAAACGAAATATTGTACCGAATTAAAGTACATCCCGAATCAATAATTGGAAAACTTCCGACCCTTAAATTAAAAAAATTAATTGATGAAGCCCGGATCTATAGCTTTCAGTTTTTAGACTGGAAAAGAATGAATGAGTTAAAAAAACATTGGCTCGCACATACTAAAAAATTCTGTTTGAGATGCAATTATCCAATTGTAAAAAAGTACACTGGAGTCAAAAATCGAAGAAGTTTTATTTGCACTAATTGTCAAAAATGGTATGATTGATTATAGAAAACACAAAATTTATATCAACTTGCTTTTTTTCATTTCGATTTAAGTGAGATGAGTACTAAAATCAAAAACGCCACCGTTGCCGATGGCTTTTTTCAAATTGGCTCACCCTCCACTCCTCACGAATGTCGGGAGAACCAGAGACCCCATGATTAATAGCCAGAAGCTCTAACCCAACTGAGCTAATCTCCTATTTTTTGAGGACTAGAAATAATAGGGAGTCTTTTATTAAATTCAAGAGCTACCTAAAGAGTCAAATACTTTGAAAAAAATGAAGCTTTAAAAGAATTTCTTGTTGAAATACCTTATTTACTTGGCCAGAATTGTATTTATCACAATCGCGGGATATGTGCCCCGTTTCCATAATACTCCTATTACCTTTAAATGGGCTGGGTTCCATGCAGGATTGATATAAAGCTCATAGCTGTAGTCAAAAGTTTGATCCTTTGTGATAGCGCTTAAGTTATTGAGAATTGTTCCGGAGTAGTCTATTCCATTGACTGTTCTGACAAGATTTCGGTGTACATTGTTAGTATTTCCTGAAAATGAGGATTGGTAGAATATAACGGAGTCTTCAACTATAAAAAGAGCTAGGGAGTAGTTTGTTCCTTGCGGGATATTTTCATAAAACTTAACCCTTGACTTAATGACGAGTGTATCATCTTCGATGCTTTTCTTTAATGCAATGGCCGCGATTACATTTTGTGCATTAAATGCTTCGGCTTTCTGAACAGCTTCATTAACCATAGCGACCACATTGGGATGCAACGGTTGTTGAATTGTATTAACTGCGAATGCAGGAATTCCATTCGCGTTATTAAAAACTCCATAATTGAAAACATGATACATGCCATCTCCCGCAGGCCAGTTGAGGTTTACATTATTTGAATTCCAACTGACTTGAAAGCCGTTGAGTTTTTGACCTTCAAATTTTAATATCGAGTCTAAGGTTGGTCCCCCGTAAGTACCACATGAAGAACACCAATCTTCTCCAAAATAAAATACTGCGGCCTGGTTTTTCTTCTCTACGGATAAGCCATCAGTAGGAATAGTATTTACGGGTGGGGGAATGAGCTTAGGTTCATTGGGATCCTTTTTACATGATACCAGAATACTAAATGAAATAAAAATTAAGTAGTAGCTCTTTTTCATAAGACTTGGTTTTTCTCATATGCAATGTACGATATAAAAGCGTTTAAAAGAGTTTAAAAAATGAAACAATATACATTTTCAGTCTTTAGTACTACCTTTCAAATTTTATAAAAGTCTATTGAATAAAAAAATTGTTAGCGATATAAATTAAAACCTCAGAATAAATTCGAACTTTTGAAAAGCAATTATTACCTAATTTTAAATTGCACTTTCTTTTTAGTAGGTAATTATATTATTCACGATTGCTTTAAAAATATTATCTGACTGTAAGTGCAAAATCAGAAGAAGAACCAATGTAAACTTGATGATCTTTTAAACTGTACAACACATAGGTGCAGTGTTTAGGATATTCCATTGAAAAGTGGAATTAAAAGTTAAAAAGAACTGCAAAGAAAAAATAAGAGACTTAAAAGTAGCTCCCAAGTAGATTAAAAACCGGCCATTTATCTCAAACCGTCGGATACAAAAAAGCGAGAGATGAGTACTAAAAACAAAAACGCCACCGTTTCCGATGGCGTTTTTCAATACGCTCCCCCTCCTGCCCCGATAGCCATCGGGGTCGAACCAGGGACTTTATTTAAACCTCAATATAAGTTTATCAACCATTTCCGAATATTGTTTTAAATCGAAAATGTACTTTTTAGATTTCATTTTCTTGATATGCTTTTCAATCGCATAAGCTTGATGACTTTCCAGATTAGGAATGACCAAAAATTCAATCCAAGGAATTCCTCTTGAAGTGAATGATTTTTCATGCACCAAAGTATTGTGTTGAATTAACCGTTCATCGAAATCATCTGTGGAGCCAATATAAAATCGGTTTAAAGATTCTGAAAAGATAATATAGACACAAAAATTAGCTTGTTCCATAGAAAAATGGGTTAAATAGTTAGAAAAAAAGTGCACGAAACGCACGGGTATAAAATTATAAAAAAAAGCAAGAAGTTCTGATGAACTTCTTGCTTTGGTTAACATTCCGCTCCCCCTCCTGGACTCGAACCAGGGACCCCATGATTAACAGTCATGTGCTCTAACCAACTGAGCTAAGGAGGAATAACCTTCTCGCTGTTTTGCAGTGAGAAGATTACTGTTTCCCCGCTTGAGTTATCCCGATGTTCGTCGGGACTAAAGCACGTGTATGGGTATTTGAGAGAACTCCCGCAATAGTTATAAACCGGTTGTTAATAACATTATTACGGGACGGCAAAGATAATGGATAAACTTAAAAATTCAAAACAGATTTTAATTATTTAATTAGTTGGAAATAAGTTACTTAGCTATATTGCTTGTTGCTTTGGCCGGATGAAATAACCTGAGAAAGGCTTATAATTCGATATTCAAAATAGCTCCTTAGTACTCTACTATTCCCCTGCAATCATTTCCAATCTCAATGCATTAAAACGCTCCTCTGTAATTTTACCATCGGCGCAAGCCTTGGACAAAAGCACCAGTTTTTCAAATTGCTGTTGCGTTAAAAAACTTTCCGGCTGACAATAGGCCAATTCACAGTTTTTGATGGCATCTTCTATTTCTACCATATAGCCGCCATCGTCTTCCGACATAAATGTGAAGACGTAAATAGAATCCAGCAACTTAATTTTTCTGATCACCACTTGCACCCCCTCATAGCCGGGTGGTAAATGTGGGTCGAATCCTTCCGCATCAGCGAAAGCCATTAGCAGTGTAGTAGAAATGCTGCTATTAATGTAAGCAAAGGAACCCTCACACAACGAACCAACACCCAACGTTACGGTATCGCCAACCACATAATTTATTCCATTGGAGGCCCGATAT
>JBBQVM010000015.1:0-23197 GCA_038211525.1 Bacteroidia bacterium | reverse complement strand
ACCAACTTCCCGAAAATTAAACATATAATGAAGAAATTTTTAAAAATTGCTTTTGTAGTTGCCTTGCTTGTTGCAGGTTACGGATGGTACATATACAATAAGCCGGTTGCCAATCTCGAAGGTCAGAATTCCGATTATAGCATTAGTGCCGATTCGCTATTTAATCAATTCCAGAACAATGAATCAGAGGCCAATAAGAAATATCTAGGCAAAATTCTTGAAGTAAATGGCAAAGTGAAAGACCTAAGTATTAGTGATAGCGGAGATCTTAATATGATGCTTGAAAGTGATATTGAGATGTTTGGCATCAATTGTGGAATCGCAGGCAAGAATGGTTCGCAATTCAAAGATTACAAGGTAGGCGATTCCATAAAAATAAAGGGTGAATGCACTGGAATGTCAATGGATGTGGTGATGACAAGATGTGTTATCGTAAAGTAAAAATTAATAAATTAAATTTTCAATCTAAACTAACTCAATATGAAAAAATCAATTTTAGTTGCCGCACTTGCATTCATCATGTTACCTTTGGGCATGATGGCTCAAGGAAAATATTTTACTCGAGAAGGGAAAATTTATTTTTATTCAAAAGCTTCCAATGAAGAGATTGCTGCTACCAATAAAAAAGTGACCAGTGTTGTGGATGCCGCTACCGGCCAACTTGAGTTTTCAGTTTTAATGAAAGCATTTGAATTCGAAAAAGCATTAATGCAGGAACATTTTAATGAAAATTATGTGGAGTCAGATAAATTTCCCAAAGCAACATTTAAAGGAATTATCAATAATAACAGTGACGTTAAATGGACAACCGACGGTAATTACCCTGTTAAAATTTCCGGCAAATTAACCATACATGGAGTAACGCAAGATATTACAGCTGACGGAACTATTGATGTAAAAGGAACTAAAGTAGTAGCTAATTCTATATTTTCTGTTCTACTCAAAGATTATAATATTGAAATACCTAAACTTGTTAAAGATAAAGTTTCAGAGTCACTAAAGATTACTGTTGACATGAACTACGATCCTTATAAATCTAATTGATCCCATTTTCCACTATTTATGAAATTGAAATTTTCAGGAATTGTTGCCATTATATTACTAGCCAATTTAAATATTGTTTGTGCTCAAACTGATTTACTGGATATGCTCGGTGATGATAAGCCTCAACTTGAGCGTGTTACCAATGCATTTAAATCAACTAGAGTAATTGCTAGCCATTCCGTAGAACATGTTGCAGCTGGCGTACTCGATTTTAGAATTATGCACCGGTTTGGCAGAATTAATACAGGTAGTTATGAATTCTTTGGCCTCGATCAGGCTACTATCCGCTTAGGTCTAGATTATGGAATCACTGACCGATTAACAATTGGATTGGGAAGAAGTTCTTTGCATAAGGAAATTGATGGGTTTCTTAAATACCGTTTAGTATGGCAATCGACCGGCGCAAAGAATATTCCTGTTTCAATTATCCTTGTTACCGGTGCTACTTCAAATATGGCAAAATGGTCTGTTCCAGAAAGAAAAAATTATGGCACCTCCCGACTTGGATTTTATAATCAGGTAATTATTGGAAGAAAATTTACTGAAGCGTTTACATTACAAGTTTCGCCCTTATTTGTACACCGAAACCTTGTTGAAAAATCGACTGATAAACACGACATCTATTCAGTTGAAGTTGGTTCAAGAATTAAGTTGACACGACGGATGGCAATAACAATTGACTATTTCTACATTTTCCCAAATCAGTTGCCTAAGGAAAATACTAACCCATTGTCTGTGGGACTTGATATAGAAACAGGAGGTCACGTGTTTCAATTACATTTCACTAATGCCCCTGCTATGAATGAGAAAACTTTTATTACCGAAAATACCGGAAGTTGGAGTAAAGGGGACATTCATTTAGGATTTAATATATCCAGAGTTTTTACCATCGCTGATAAAAAATCAAAATCCATTATAAAATAACTTTTGAATGGATTAAAGAGTGATCATTGTGAATTGTGTGGTTCAAATGATTGTTATGTGTTTTGGTAAACTATCCCGACAAATGTCGGGATAGTTTTTTTTAGTGACTCGTATATGTTTTATGGCATTATTTTTGAAAATCCACGCCTACTGATTATTTTATTTTATTACTCATTTACCATTGGAATTTGTTTTTTTCAAATAAATTCCAAAAAAACGAATGTATGATTTATGATGTTTTAATGAAAATATACTGCTAATCTTTATTAAATGTATTTTCTAAATAGAACCTTACATCATAGTTTTTAGTCATTTTTAGTGTACATACACCTCTTTTGCAATTGAAACCGTTGCATAATAATCAATTATGATTTCGTTCATTAGTTAAAACAAACATTTTTAGCAATAACCTTACATTTTGGCATTACCTAATCACTCTTGTATAAGGTGGTTTTCGGATGATAATATATTTGTTAGTGAAATAATAACAGTTCACTATTGAATAATTCTCCAACAATGGGTAAACATCTACGCAAGTACATCATAGCTATAGTAACGCTTCTCGCGATGACTATGCAATATAGAGAGGCTCATGCCAGCCATGCGATGGGAGCCGATTTAACTTACGAGTGCCTTGGCGGGAATACCTATAAAATGCGTGTTTCTTTTTACCGCGATTGTATTGGTATTAGTGCACCAAACACAGTTTTCGTGAATGTGCAATCTGCTTCATGCAGTCAGAATCTTGGAGTTACTTGTCAGCCAATTCCCGGCACCGGGCAGGAGGTAACACCCCTATGTCCTACAGCACTTTCTTCGTGTAACGGTGGAATTTATACAGGTATTCAAGAATGGGTTTACGAAGGTGTAATTACCTTGCCTATGCAATGTACCGATTGGACATTTAGTTATAACCTGTGTTGTAGAAATGCCGCAATCAATACCATTACTACTCCAAGCTCTAACACATTTTATATTTATGCCACTCTTAACAATACAATAAGTCCATGCAATACTTCACCAACATTTTCCAACAAACCCGTTCCATTTGCTTGTCTGGGACAACAATATTGTTTCAACCATGGTGCTTATGATGCCGATGGTGATTCGTTAGTTTATTCTTTGATTACTCCTTATCAAAATGCTACTTCTACTGTAAACTACATAGCACCTTTTAATGCAAATAACCCTTTAACTTCTTCGCCGGCTGTAGCATTCAATACTACAAACGGGGATATCTGCATGACTCCTCAAAATCTGGAGGTAACAGTAATGGCAGTGTTAGTTTCTGAATATAGAAATGGAGTTTTGATAGGCACCGTTGAAAGAGATATTCAAATTACTGTTCTTAACTGTAACAATACACTTCCCACGCTAAGTGGAATAAATGGTACTAATACGTTCAATGCAACAGTTTGTGCAGGACAACCCTATTGCTTTTTCATTAATTCAACCGATCCCGACGCCAACCAGAATGTTTTTGTGAATTGGGATGCCAGTATTACCGGAGCAACTTTTACTACTACAGCTGGCCCACGACCAACAGGTAATTTCTGTTGGACACCACCACAAAGTGCTATTTCAAATAACCCATATTGTTTTACAGTAAGGGTAAATGACGACGCCTGTCCAATGATTGGCTCCCAGATTTATTCCTACTGTATAACGGTGATTGGCGTAAATGTGAATGCCGGTCCTGATCAGTTGATAGCCTGTAATGACCTTGCTACCTTGAATGTTACCGCCAGTGGGGGTACCGGTAATTATACTTATTTGTGGAGTAATGGAGTCACACTGCCAATTCAAACTGTTGGGGTAGGAACGTATGTAGTAACTGTAAATGATGGCATATGCAGTAGCACCGATACAGTTAATGTAATAAGTGCGTTTGAACCTACAGCAGCATTCATAGCTTCAGGATCTTGCCCGAATCTTCCCATACAATTCACTGATCAATCCACCTTACCCGGTGGTACCATTATTTCCTGGAACTGGAACTTTGGAGGAACGGGTACCTCCACAAATCAAAATCCAATCCATTCATTCCCCGGTCCAGGAACCTATAATGTTTCGTTAATAATTGAAACCTCTTTAGGTTGTATTGATACTTTAATACAGCCCGTTGTTATAACTCCACCTCCTGTAGCCTCATTTTCACCCGGACAAGGTTGCTCAGGAACCACAATTCCATTCAACAATTTAACTACACCTCCCGGTATTCTCACCTGGAATTGGAATTTTGGAAATGGTCAAACATCTAATGGACAAAATCCGACTATTACCTATAATAATCCCGGTACCTATAATGTTACCCTCATCGCAGGCGATACTTCCGGATGTGCCGATACAGTAGTACAACAAGTAATCATATTTCCACTTCCTGTTGCCTCATTCAATTTCAGTGCTGTAGCTTGTCAGGGAGGTAATATTACTTTCACCGATACTTCTAATCCTAATGGTGGATCCATAACTTCATGGAACTGGAATTTTGGAAATGGACAAACTTCAACAACTCAGAATCCTGTAATAAATTTCCCATCTTCCGGAAATTTTGATGTCACACTCACTGTAACCAATAGCAATGGTTGTACTTCAACATTTCTTCAAACTATTGCAGTCAATCCCCCACCTGTTGCAAATGTAGGTGCCAATCAGGCTATCTGTCTTGGACAAACTGCCACACTTATTGCATCAGGCGGTGGAACTTATTCATGGTCACCTGGAGGACAAACCACAGACGTAATAAACGTAGCTCCTTCAAACAACACCACCTACAATGTAACTGTTACCGATGCTAATGGATGTACTGCAACTGCATCGGTAAATGTTACTGTGAACCCATTACCTGTTATAAATGTAAGTCCTCCGCAATCTATTTGTTTAGGTCAATCTATAAATCTTACTGCCACGGGTGGTGTGAGTTATATTTGGAGTCCTACAGGTAGTACCACTAATATTATTAACGTTACCCCTGGAACGTCCACAACATATGCGGTAACAGGTACGAATGCTAATGGTTGTAGCTCTACCAGTTTTATTCCGGTTACAGTAAATGCGCTGCCGGTGTTGAGTTTATCAAATATATTTCTGTGTACCGGAATTAGTTCATTTCTTGATGCAGGAAACGCAGGTTCTTCATTTTTATGGTCGAATGGACAAACGACACAAACTATACAGGTTTCAACTGCAGGCATCTATTCAGTAACTGTTACTAATGCAGCAGGCTGTACAGCAAATGCTTCAAGTCAGGTAAACCTTAGCGGAACAATTGTAAATAATTTGCAGAATGTTGAATTTTGTAATGGCGGTAGTGCCATTCTTGATGCCGGTAATCCAGGCAACACTTATTTATGGTCGACAGGCGCAACATCCCAAACGATTAATGTTACTAATGGTGGGGCATATAGTGTTACCATTACCAATTCAAATGGATGTACAGGGACACTCTCAACAACTGTAAACGTAAATGCTATTCCCGATGCGCAGTACACACCAAGTGATGTGTGTATAAACGAAATCATTAGCTTCATAGATATCTCCACCATTGGTACGGGTTCAATTACAGGATGGTCGTGGAATTTTGGAGATGGTAACGTTTCTCAGCAACAAAATCCAACGCACAGTTATCCGGTTTCCGGAATGTATAATATTACGCTAATAGTGACATCTAATAAGGGTTGTGTTGATACCATCAACCGTGGTTTCAATGTTTTTCCATTGCCGGTAGCCAACTTTAATTATGCAAATGGTTGTGTAAATGCGCCAATCAGTTTCACAAATACGTCAACATCAGCAGTAGGAAATATTTCAGGTTGGAACTGGGACTTTGGCGACGGTACCACTTCTAGTCAACAAAATCCTACGCATCAATTTAGTACTTCAGGAACCTATCCTGTCCACCTTATTGTTACTACTGTGGGTGGTTGTTTAGATAGCATTATAAAATTAATTACAATTAATCCACTTCCGGTTGCCGGTTTTACCAATTCTCAATCCTGCTTTGGAACACCGGTACAATTTACAAGTAACTCAAGTGTTCCAAATGGGGTGTTATCTTCCTGGTTATGGAATTTTGGAAATTCACAATCTTCTTCACTTCAAAATCCATCTGTTACTTACGCAGCATCCGGAACATTTAATGTATCATTAATTGTTACCAGTAATAACGGATGTAAAGATACTCTTACTCAACCATTGATTGTTCATCCATTGCCCCTGGCTGATGCAGGTCCTGCTGTAGCAATCTGCAGAGGCGATTCAGCTACCTTTACTGCCTCAGGTGGGGGTAATTATTTATGGAGTAATGGAAGTTCAAATCCCACCATCACAGTTTCGCCCTACTACACCAGCTATTACGCTGTAACTGTTACCGATGCTAATGGTTGTGTAGCAACTGATAGTGTGCGATTAGTCATAAAACCACTACCGGGCTCCAGTGCAGGACCTGACAAAACAATCTGTCAAGGACAATCGGTTTCGTTAACTGGAATTGGTACGCCTAATATCACTTGGAATCCAGGTAATATAAACGCATCAACTATTACAGTAAGTCCTGCTCAAACTACCCTGTATACCATAACTGTTTTAAGCGTTAACGGATGTATCTCTTACGATTCAGTATTAGTAAATGTTAATCCGTTACCTTCAGCTAATGCCGGACCCGATCAAATGATTTGTGAGGGAACCACCGCAACACTTACAGCTTCAGGTGGCACCTCGTATTTGTGGACTACAACAGGCTCTCAAAATCAAACTATTTATGTGAATCCAACTTTGCCTCAAATCTATACAGTTCAAGTAACCGATGCGAATGGTTGTAAGGCTATTGATACTGTTTCTGTAGGTATTAATCCTACCCCGGTAGTAAATCTTAACCCTGTATTTATTTGCGTTGGAAATTCAATAACACTTAATGCAGCCAACCCGGGTTCAACTTATTTATGGTCGCCAACAGGAGAAACAACTCAAACAATTTCAGTATCTGATTCCGGTTTCTATGATGTAATTATTACTAGTGCGAATGGTTGTGTAGGTTATGCAAGTGCAAATGTTGCAGTAGGAGGGAATGGCTTAGTTCCTAATCCTACTAATGTGCAAATTTGTAATGGTGATAGTACTACCTTGAGTGCAGGAAATCCGGGTGCAACATACTTATGGTCGACAGGTTCCACATCGCAAAATATAACGGTTGGGCTTATAGGAAGTTATACCGTAACCATTACTGATAACAGTGGATGCTCAGCAAGCTTTGCAAATAATGTTATTGTAAATCCGGTTCCTACGCTCAGCTTTGTCACAACTCCAACCTGCCAAGGTGCATCTACAACCTTTACCAACAATAGTACATTGGCTCAAGGCAATATTACCTCATGGTTTTGGAATTTCGGCGACGGAAATACATCAAATACTATCAGTACCATCAACACTTATCCTGGTCCCGGCACCTATAATGTTTCTCTTTCTGCAACAACCGGTATGGGATGTACTTCCACATTATTACAACCGGTAACTGTGGAGCCAATGCCGGCTGCAGCATTTACAGCTAACATTGCTTGCTTTGGTGCATCAACTAATTTTGTTGATGGATCTTCAATAAGCGCTGGCGCAATAAGCTCATGGAACTGGAATTTTGGTGACGGATCAATTTCTACCAATCAATCACCTTCACATTCTTATAATATGCCCGGAGTTTTTGATGTAACATTAATTGTGAATTCAGTAAATGGTTGTTCCGATACATTAATTCAACAGATTGAAGTTTATGAATCCCCTGTTATTTCATTCACTACTTCGAATGCTTGCAATGGAACTGCAGTTAATTTTACAAATGGATCATACATTAATAATGGAACCATAATATCTAATCAATGGAACTTTGGTGATGGTAATACCTCGTCAACTACTAATCCGATATATTTGTATGCTGCTGCAGGAAATTACAACGTAACTTTAACAGTAAACTCTGATCTAGGTTGTTCAGCGACAGATTCTATTCCGGTTACAATTTATTCGAATCCGGTTGCATCATTTGCATCAAACAGTGTGTGTTTTGGAAATGCGACTTCATTTACCTCAAGCAATACTGTGAATGGAAGCACCATTTCAGGAATTTACTGGAATTTCAGTGATGGAGGAAGTAGTAACCAATCAAATCCTGATCACACATTTAATACTGATGGAACTTACTCTGTTTACATGATTGCTACCTCTGCACAAGGATGTACAGATTCAACCATCGGTCAAGTAGTAGTTTATCCGGTACCTTTAGCAAATTATACTTCAACAGACGCATGTTTAAATAATTCTGTATCGTTCATAGATCAATCTACCATTAGCAGTGGATCAGTTGCCGGCTGGAGTTGGATATTAGGAGATGGAAATAGTGCAACAAACCAAAATCCTGTTCATACATATTCAACTTATGGAACTTATATTACGCAGTTAGCCATTGTAAGTGATAATGGTTGCGCAGATACTAGCTTTGGAGTTTCAAATGTGTATCCATTGCCTGTTGCGAACTTTACAAAAGCAGATGTTTGTCAGGGTACATCATCCGAATTTCATAACATTTCACAGATACCTGGAGGAGGAACCATTAATTGTAACTGGAATTTTGGTGATGGTACAACTGCTACAGATGAAAACCCGGTGCATGATTATACTGCTCCCGGAACCTATTCAGTAACCATGATCGCTTTCTCTCAAAATGGATGTTCTGATACGATTACTCAAACTGTTGTAATTCACGAACCTCCTTTGGCTAACTTCCAATATTTAAATGCCTGTGATGGTTCTCCTGTCTCCTTTACGGATGTATCCTCCTCTTTTGATGGACCTATTTCTTACTGGAGTTGGACCTTCAGCGATGGAACTGTTTCAAATTCGATGGATCCATATCATAATTTCCCCGGTCCAGGAACATATGGGGTAACTCTTGAAGTTACATCACTCTATGGTTGTAGTGCATCTATTTCCGATTCTGTGAGTGTTTATGGATTGCCGGTTCCTGTAATTTCATCGATTGCAAATTGTATCTATGATCCGGTTACTTTCAATAGTATCACTGCAATAGGAGATACTATTAATTACCAATACCAATGGAATTTCGGTGATGGAAACACCTCTTCTATTGAAGATCCTTCTCATCAGTATGCCACAGCAGGTAGTTATAATGTTATGCTTACTATGACGAACACTAGCGGTTGCAGCGCTACAGCTTCAATAATGGTGGATCTCTCTCCGGCTCCTGATGCGGAATTTGATTTTGCCGATGCTTGCGCAGAATCGGGCGTGCAGTTTAACAATACTTCAACAATAACATCGGGTACCATCAGCTCCTATATCTGGAGTTTTGGTGATGGATCTCCTATCTCCGGAACCGTTAGTCCTATACATATTTATGACTCTGCCGGAGTATATACCATAACATTAATTGCAATCTCAGACAATGGATGTATGGATACAACCATTCAGCAAATAACGATCTTTCCAATTCCGGTTTCAAACTTCACCTATAATCAGGCACAAGGCTGTGGCCCTTTGACTGTGAGTTTCACCGATTCATCATTCATAACCACAGGCACAATTGTAGCATGGAACTGGGATTTTGGCAATGGCGAAACTTCAACATTGCAAAACCCAACCACTGTTTATGCAAATAGTGGAAATTATGGGGTGTCGTTAACTGTTACCTCTAATATGGGTTGCGTGCAAACCTTCACACAAAACAATATCATTACCGTATTCCCTGGTCCTGAAGCAAATTTCACCCCTGATCCCTATGAAGCCAGTATCCTAAATCCTGTGATTAATTTCAATAACCAATCGAATGGAGCAATTGTTTATGGATGGTCATTTGGTGACGGAGGAACATCTTCTATCTTTGAACCAATGCATACTTATCCCGATACCGGCTACTACAATGTTACGTTAATAGTTCAAAATTCTTATGGTTGTATTGATACAGTAAGCCACTTGGTACACATTGTTCCTGAATTTGTAATGTATGTTCCGAATGCATTCACACCTAACAATGATGGCGTAAACGATTTCTTTACTATAGCAGGAATAGGGATTGAAGAAGTTACCATCAATATATTTAACAGATGGGGAGAAAATGTATACACCACCAGCAACAGAGCAAAAGGTTGGGATGGATCCGTACAAAAAGATAATGGAACCGCTCAGCAGGATGTGTATGTTTACGATATCAAAGTGCTCGATGTGTTCGGAAAAACCCATCAACAATATGGTAGAGTAACATTAGTAAGATAAACCCTTAAACAAAATAACAAAAGGTGAATTTCCGACATGGAGATTCACCTTTTTACTAATATTAGAATACGGTTAATGTTTGTCGATTCCGAAAGTGTCATTTCAAATTAGAAAAATAAAGTGCCTTTTAGGATTTCAATCTAACAAAATAAGGCTCAAAAAAAAGCTGTCGTGTTTTAACCGACAGCTTTTACTATTATTTATCATATATTTATCTTAAATCAACAACTTCAACACCTGGATATTTCGCCTTATCAAAGGTGAAGGTATTATCAGAAGCGTCTGGATTCATGGAAAATTTTTCGATAGCGTAGGTCATGTTAGTTCCGTTTTTATCGAAGATTTTAGCAGAAGTGATTACCTTATCCTGCTTGTTGATGTTTAACTGTATTTTGAAAAAAGATTTCTTATTATCATCGGGAACCAATTCAATTTGCTGAACAGTAACATTGTCTATTTTTTTTTCACCCATATATTTGGATGAAAATCCTTTCTCATAAATGGTAAAAATGTTAGTAGGGGAGATGGCATCACTTTTTTCAACAACTTCATTAATCTGAACTTCATTTGATTCTTTCAAAACGGTCCATACTGTTTTCCCATCACAAATCACTTCCTGACCTTTTAAGAGCAATTTGTATTTATCTCCTTTAACAGTAATGCTACCTGGTTGAGTGTCGGTGGTTTTAGATTTTTGATCAACAGAAGTTACTTTAAAGGAAGCTGATAGAGATTTCATCGACTTATATTTAGCACTTACACCTTTAAGAATTTCCTGAGCCTTGGCGTCTTTTTTATTTTGTGAATATACAGGAGAAATAAACAGTAAAGAGCCGGCAATAACCAGCAGGGTAGATAATTTTTTCATTAATAATTGATTTGGTTAAAAATTAGGCTTGTTTGGGAACAGTCAAATATTGTTCCAAAGATACGGGATCTTTTATTTTAACTTCTCTGGCCTTGGAGCCTTCAAATGGTCCTATAATTCCTGCTGCCTCTAGTTGATCAATTATTCGACCGGCTCGGTTATATCCCAGTTTGAGGCGTCGTTGCAACAAAGAAGCGGATCCTTGCTGATGTTGCACCACCATCCGAGCTGCATCATCAAATAGTGGATCTCGATCGGATGCATCTATATCAGATCCGCCACCACTTTCGTTTTCACCCACGTACTCAGGTAATTGGAAAGCTTCCGGGTAACCGCGCTGAGCCCCGATATAGTCTGTAATGGCATCAACTTCAGGTGTATCCACAAACGCGCATTGTAAACGAATTAATTCAGCACCTGTAGATAATAACATATCACCTCTTCCTATTAACTGATCAGCCCCGCCGGTATCCAGGATTGTTCTGGAATCAATTTTAGAAGTTACTCTAAAGGCCAACCTTGCCGGGAAGTTGGCTTTAATTGTTCCGGTAATAATATTTACCGATGGTCGCTGTGTTGCAATAATTAAGTGGATTCCAATGGCACGGGCCAATTGAGCAAGACGAGCAATAGGGGTTTCAATTTCTTTTCCTGCAGTCATGATTAAATCGGCAAATTCATCCACCACCAAAACAATAAATGGAAGGAATCGGTGGCCATTGTTTGGGTTCAATCTTCTGTTAACAAACTTAACATTATATTCCCTGATGTTACGTACCTGAGCGTCTTTCAACAACTCATATCGCTGATCCATTTCAATACAAAGCGAGTTAAGTGTGTTTACCACTTTGCGTGTATCAGTAATGATAGCATCTTCTTCTCCCGGAAGTTTAGCAAGGAAATGACGCTCAATAGTTTTAAAAAGTGTTAGTTCCACTTTTTTAGGATCCACTAAAACAAACTTCACCTGTGAAGGATGTTTCTTGTACAGTAACGACACCAAAACAGCATTCAAACCAACAGATTTTCCTTGCCCTGTAGCACCTGCCATAAGTAGGTGAGGCATTTTTGCCAAGTCGGTAATGAACACTTCGTTGGAAATAGTTCTTCCTAATGCAATTGGTAGGTCGTATTCACAATTCAGGAATTTCTCAGATGAAATTACGGATCGCATGGAAACTATTTCAGGATTTTGATTAGGTACTTCAATACCAATAGTTCCTTTTCCCGGAATTGGCGCTATGATCCGGATACCTAACGCCGATAGGCTAAGTGCAATATCGTCCTCCAGATTTTTGATTTTGGAAATTCGAACACCTGCCTGGGGAATAATTTCAAACAAAGTAACGGTAGGCCCTACTGTTGCTTTAATTTTATCAATGGCGATGTTGTAATGGCCCAGCGTTTCAACAATTCTATTTTTGTTAGCTTCCAGTTCTGCTTTTAATTCATCCCTATTTAACTGGGTTCTTGGTGTGGAATGGTTTTCGAGTAATTCAACAGTGGGGAATTTGTAGGAAGAAAGATCCAGTGTTGGATCGTATTCGCCTAAAACTTCTACAGGATTAATTTCTGATTCATCCAACACTTGTGAGTCGGCAGGAAGCTCTTCAATCGAAAGTGGAACATCATCGGCATTGTCTGTTTTCAGTGCTTCAGTTACAGGTAATTCAGGTATGTTAATTTCCATTTCGGTGGAAGCAATAGGAACCGGAACAGATTCCTCTTCTAGATCAAAAGTAATGGATGAATCATCCTCCTCCTGTGATGTAATAATATCGTCGCTATCTTCTCCCAGTTCTACAGAATTTTCGATATGATCTAAAACATCATCAGCAAATTCATTTTTACTTCTGTTACCTGAAAAATTTTCTGCCGCAGTTTCTAATGCTGTTTCAACTTCTTTCTTAGCTCTAAGTGCCGGATTCAGGAAATTAGGAATTTTAAAAGCAATGTTGAAAACAACCACAATAAAGGAGAGAGCTACAAAGCCAAGAATCAATCCCGTTCCTGCGCTACCCAAAAAACTTTGCATCCACCTATTGATTTCAAATCCAAAAGCACCTGCCAAGAAGAGAAATTTCCCATTACTACCAATGAGATATCCCAAGGAAGCAGCTACAAAAAAGAACGCGAAAAAAGAATAACGTAGTGTTTTTATAATGGGTAAAAGTTCCACTTTGAATAAAATTTTGAATCCGGTTATGAAGGAAGTAAGCACAAAAATAAATGCTGAAATCCCAAACCATTTTTCAATCAAGAGATGTGAAATAACTGCGCCGAATTTTCCCAGCCAATTATCTACCTTTAAATCAGGTCTTGAAAATAGTTCCAACCAAGAGCCACTCACTTTGTCATGATCGTTGGTCCAGGTAAAAAAGAAAGAAGAAAAAGCTATCAGCATAATAACCGACATCAAAATCAGGAACAGACCAGTTACTTTGTGTAATCTTTCGTCTCTTAAGAAAATTTGGATTCGTTCGAACCTGGGTGTAGCTATCTGTTTTTTCTTAGGTTTGTCTCTAATCTTCTCTTTAACGGGTTGTTTTTCAATCAGCTCATCTAGTTCCGCTGTTGTTGAATTTCTAACCCTGTTCCCTTTAGCAGCCATATTTTGGAAATATTTAATAAGAGGTAAATGTAGGTACTATATGCGTCCTTCTCTTCTCAACTTCAACAACGAAATCAACACCTTATTGTGAATAAATAGCTAACTACATAAAATTAAAAGTGGGAAGAGGGACTACCTTTGTTCATTAAATAGTTTAAAATGGCACAGTCCATCGAATTTTGGCAACCTTTGAAATTTAAAAAATGTACCGAACTTAAAGTTGGGCAGCACCTTTTGAATTAAGTAATTGAATATCAACACATTGATACTAAAGCATTGAGAATAATAAATTGTTCATAAAAAATCCACAACAACAAATAAAAAAAACAAATATTACGCTTAATTTAGACTTAAATAAAATACAAACTAAACTCAAACAAGAAATCAAACTCAAACAAGAACAATTTAGCAAAACTCAAACAAACAAATAAAATGAAAAATCAAACTAAACTCGGAAACAATTTTTTAACGCTTGCCAGAAAGGCAACGTTACTGGTTGGTACTTTTGGGCTTGTTGTCAGTCTCAATTCGGCTATGGCGCAATGTCCTACTCCAACAATTAGTGCCTCAGGACCTGTCGATTTATGTACAGGAGGATCTGTTACTTTAACAGCTACAGCGGGTGCTTCTTATCTCTGGTCTACTGGGGCCACTACTCAAGCAATTAATGTATCAAATGCAGGAAGTTATGTAGTAACGGTTGATGATGGGTTAGGTTGTATTGTTGCATCATTAGCAACTGATGTGACAAAAAATAGTGCTACACCAGGTGGTATAAATCTATTGGCTGGTCCATCAAAAGCATGTAGTGGTCAGTCTCATGTATTCACAATAAACGCTGTACTCAGAGCAGTTTATTATGTTTGGACTTTACCAACAGGCGCAACCATCAGTGGTCTGGGTGTATATCAAACAACAGGTACATCTGTAACTGTTGATTTTGGCGCAGGTTTCACTGCTGCAGGGACCATTCAAATTGCTGCTTATAATGGTTGTGGTAATCGTGTTTTAAATAAATCGATCAGTCTGGATATTCCTTCAACACCAACTCCTATATCAGGACCTACCACAACGTGCGCAGGTGGTACCTACACGTTCTCAACATCCATAATTGCAGGTGTAACAACCTATACATGGACGGCACCTGTTGGGTCTTCAATTTCAGGTCAGGGAACCAATCAGGTGAATATTACATTCCCTGGAGGTTATGTTTCAGGAACTGTTGGTGTAACTAATTCCAATGCATGTGGTTCAAGTGCAGAAAGGAAATTATCAACTCGTTCAGTGCGGCCAAAGCCACAGGCTATCACCGGACCAGTTTCCGGATTATGTGGATCAACTGTTTCGTATTCAATTCCTCCGGTTACAGGTGCAACAGGATATACCTGGACTGCTCCAGTTGGCTCAACTGTTACAGCAGGCCAAGGTACTACCAACGCAACGATTTTCTTTAATTCAAATTTAAATAACGGTTATGTATATGTGACGGCCGATAACATTTGCGGTTCATCAAATCCTGCGAGTTTAAGAGTGGATGGTGAAGTAATTGTGACTCAAAATCCTGTCAATACCGATGCATGTGCAGGAACACAGGTTTCATTTAGCATTAATACTCAAGGAAACACTGTAAACTATCAGTGGCAGTATAACGGAAGCAACTTAACAAATGGTGGTACTATTAGTGGAGCTAATGCAGCAACACTTGTGATTAACCCTGTTGCTTCTGCCGATGCAGGTTTGTATTCTTGTATTGTAAGCAACAACTGTTCTGATCCTGATACCTCAACTGCAGCTATTCTTACTGTAACTCAAATTCCGGCAACTCCCGGCGCAATTACCGGAGCAAATATGGCTTGTATTGGTTACACCGGAATTCCTTATTCTATTAGTGCTGTTGCAGAAGCTACCAACTATGAGTGGTTTGGTTTTGATGGAGCAACTATAGTAAGTGGTAATGGTACTACAAATGTGATTGTTGATTTTGGAGCAACCGTTACATCAGGATTTACGGTTAAGGTTTATGCTGAAAATGTATGTGGAATTTCTGATTCAGCTTCATTGTGGATAAGAAGAACCATCTCTACACCTAATTTTTCCACTGCTCCGGTTTCTGCATGCGCAGGTGCTACCAGTGTAGCTTTTGATGTTACCTCGGTTGTTGGTGCTACCACTTATACATGGACTGCTCCAGCAAATGCAACTATTGCAACTGGTCAAGGGACAGATGCTGTTACAGTTAATTTTGGACCTTCATTTACATCAGGCCAAATTTGTGTGAACGCTTCGAATTTGTGTTTCACTACACCTGACAGGTGTAAAAATATTGTATCCAACCCAGGCATTCCAGGGTCAATCGTCGGTAATTCAACCGGATTATGTAATTCATCTGCTACCTACACAATTTCACCTGTAACAGGCGCAACCAATTATACCTGGACAGTACCTACAGGTTCAACTATAACTGCAGGACAAACCACAAATTCAATAAATGTTGATTTCGGTCCAACCTTTGTTTTTGGGGATGTTACTGTTATAGCTAAGAACAGTTGTGGTGACAGTCCGATTAAAGTTAAGCAGGTTGCTGCTGCTCCTACGAAACCTGTTGCTGTGATCGGAAATGCTGCTCCTTGTGCTAATAGTACAGGAAATGTATATTCTGTTGCTCTGGTTCCAAGTGCTACTTCATATGATTGGACTGTACCAGCCGGTGCTACAATCACCAGCGGAATTGGAACAAACTCTATTACTGTTAGCTTCGGTAATACAGGGGGATTAATTAATGCTAAAGCAGTTAATGCATGTGGTGCTAGTAATGGTACCACTAAGTCTATTTCATTTAGCTGCAGAATTCAGGCATCTGAAAGTAACAATGGATTTACGGTTTACCCAAATCCTGCAGATGACAGAATTATTATCTCTAATGAAAATGGAGCTGAAGGAAAAGTAATCATTTCTATCTCTGATGTTGCAGGTCGTAACCTCATTAACCAGGTAGGTGACTTCTCTAACGGTACTACCGAAATTGATATTACTTCATTGAAAGCAGGTTCTTATATTATGGAATCAACAACTCCAAATGGAAAATTTGTGAGTCGTTTTGTGAAAAAATAATTTCAGGTAATACGCAAATAAAAAGGCTGCCCATAATTGGGCAGCCTTTTTATTTTTAATAAACTAATGTGCTCTTCAAATACTTTTTTTGCTTTGGCAGGATGTCTTTAATGGCTGATTCCGGAAAATAATATCAATTGAATTTATTTATTTTTTCTATTAGATCAACTAGTCGGGATGAATAACCCATTTCATTATCATACCACCCTACCACTTTTACCATATTTCCAATCACAGAAGTTAGCTGTGCATCAAAAATGCAGGAGTGAGAATTCCCAACAATATCAATAGACACAATAGGAACTTCAGTATATTCCAGAATTCCTTTCAATGTCGTTTCTGATGCTTTTTTAAATGTTTCATTGATCTGTTCAATGGTTGGTATTTTTTTTACCACGCAGGTAATATCTGTTAGCGATCCATCCGGAACGGGGACACGAATTCCGGCACCACCAATCTTACCTTTCAATTCAGGAAAAACTTCAGTAACGGCTTTGGCAGCTCCTGTAGTGGTTGGTATAATAGAACATGCTGCTGCGCGAGCTCTTCTTAAATCTTTGTGAGGTGCGTCGTGTAAATTCTGATCACCGGTGTAAGCATGAATTGTTGTGATATAAGCTGAATCAATGCTCCAGTTTTCCTGGATAATTCTGATCATTGGAGCAGCATTGTTTGTTGTGCATGATGCATTCGAGATAATAACATCATTAGCATTTAAAACATGATCATTAACACCCAACACTATTGTTTTCATAGTGTCCTTTGATGGTGCCGAAACTATAACCCGCTTCGCACCGGCTTTCAAATGCAAACCCGCGCCTTCTGAATTGGTGAATTTTCCTGTCGATTCAATTACTACATCCACATTTAATTTCCCCCATGGAAGTACAGAAGGATCTTTTTCTGCGAATACAGGAATCGAAACCCCATTTACTATAATACTATTTTCGCCGGCTGCTACTTCAGTATTAAAAATTCGGTGAATGGAATCATATTTTAGTAAATGAGCTAACGTTGCACTATCGGTAAGGTCGTTGATACCTACAACTTCAATGTTTTGTTTTTCAAATAATTTTCGAAATGTGATGCGGCCTATCCTGCCAAAGCCATTGATAGCTACTCTTATTTTTTTTTCCATAAAATTGTTTTGAATTAACGAATGAAATGATTTTTTAGAACCGGGAGGTACTAAAATTAATTATAAAATATGACGTTCGGCATGGTAGGAGGATCTCACTAAAGGACCACTTTCAACATAACGAAATCCCATCTCTAATCCTTTGGTTTTATAGGTACCAAATTGATCAGGATGAATGAATTCAGCAACAGGAAGATGGTTATTAGTTGGTTGCAAATATTGTCCTAAAGTTAAAATTGACACACCGGAATTTCGCAAATCCTGCATCGATTCCAATACTTCCGCGGTGGTTTCCCCTAAGCCCAACATAATACCGGATTTCGCTTGAATACCACTGGAAGCAATTCGTTTAAGCACCTCCAAACTGCGATCATATTTTGCCTGAATGCGGACCTGTTTAGTCAACCTGCGAACAGTTTCAAGATTATGAGAAATCACCTCCGGCTTTTCGTCTATTACTAATTGCAGATTTTCCCAGATGCCCTGAAAATCCGGAATCAGTGTTTCCATAGTAGTGCCTGGGGATTGCTTGCGTATTTCTCTAATGGTTTCTACCCAAACATTTGCGCCTCCATCTTTCAAGTCATCTCTATCAACTGAAGTGATCACACAATGTTTCACCTGCATCAATCGCACCGATTCAGCTACACGAAAGGGCTCTTTTAAATCCACTGTTGAAGGGCGCCCGGTTGCAACCGCACAAAATCCGCAAGAGCGTGTGCATACGTTGCCAAGAATCATAAAGGTGGCTGTTCCTGCTCCCCAGCATTCACCCATGTTGGGGCAATTACCGCTTTCGCAGATGGTATGAAGTTTGTTTTCGGTAACGAGTCCCCTGACTTTCTTAAATTCCTCACCTACAGGTAGTTTCACTCGTAACCAGGACGGTTTACGGGGGCGGGTTTCAGGAGTAATTATTGTTTTTTCTTCCGACATAACAACTAATAAAGGGTCAAAATTACCACTTTTTGCCGTAAAGGAGGTTGATGTAAAAGTTAAAGTAAAACTGGTTGTTTTCGGCGAAAGCCATTATTGGTATTTTTTTACCATACGCATCTAAGGAAGCACCTACCTCAATCACTTTAACATCATCAGAATAGTTTCCCGATTCAAAACTAAATCCAAATTTAGCATAACCTCCGGGATACAACTTAATTTCAGGAATTCCCTCTGTAAACGCCGCTCTTCCATAAATCAAATCAGGGGTATGCTGAGGATTGTTAAAGTCGTATTTTTCAACCACCACAGCATAATCACCTTCAGTAGTTTTATAGAGTATGTTCAAATAAACAGGCTTGGCAAATCCTAAACTTAATCCACCTGTATAATTTAATCGGACCTCAACACCGCCTTTTTCAGCTTTGCTAAACAAAACTTTCTGACCACCTATTCCGGTTCGTAAAACCGTGAGTGTATTGAGTTTGCCATAAAAGAATGATTTAGCATTATCGAAATAGGGATTCACCGAACGAATTTCTTTTGCGTGTTTCATATTCACCAACTCCGCTTCGAAAACACGTTTTTTGTAACCTGTAATATTTTTCCCTCTTCTAAAATCTACACCCCATCCACTGGTATGAATATTTAATCCAAACGAAAATTCGTTTTTCATCAGTGGCGGTTTTTCTTCTTCGTATTCAAATGGATTTTGTTGTCCATATGATAGGGTGGAAATCAGAATAAAAAGGAGATATAGTATATTTTTCATGAATAGCTAAGCTACAACAAAGATAGTAAATTAAAATAATGAAATTTTTAAGTCTTTATTACTAATTTTGAAGAATGGCAACCATTGAAACAGTGTACGTTGGGGAATTAAGAACGAGTGCTACCCATGTGGCCTCCGGGACTAGTATAATTACTGATGCTCCAATTGATAATAAGGGAAAGGGAACCACCTTTTCACCAACTGATTTACTCGCTGCTTCATTGGGCAGCTGTATGCTCACTATTGTTGGTATAGCTGCTGATAATCATGGATTTAACATTGATGGCACAACTATAGAAATCCTTAAAAAGATGGAAAGTAACCCAAGAAGAGTGGCTGAAATAGCGATTAATTTTAATTTCCCCGATGTTGTTTATACGCCGAGCCAGATACGGATTATTGAGCATGCTGCTTTAACTTGTCCCGTTGCAATGAGCCTGCATCCCGATTTGCACCAAAATGTTACTTTTAATTTTAAGCAATAATATTACACATGATTGACACTATTCATCGCCGTTTTTTAGAGCGAGCCATTGAACTTTCAAAAATAGGATCCGAACAGGGGCATGGTGGACCCTTCGGCGCAGTGGTAGTGAAGCATGGTGAAATTGTAGGCGAAGGTTTTAACCGAGTCACTTCTTCCAATGACCCTAGTGCACATGCCGAAATAGTTGCAATCAGACAGGCTTGTCAAAATTTGGGAAACTTCCAGCTTACGGATTGTATTATTTATACTTCCTGCGAACCGTGCCCAATGTGTCTGGGAGCCATTTATTGGTCGAGGCCGGAACAGGTTTTTTATGCAAATTCTAAGAACGATGCAGCTGATGCCGGCTTTGATGATGCATTTATTTATGAAGAAATTTTGATAGAACCACAACTTCGATCCATTCCAATGGTTCATGCCCCAAATACTAATGCCCTAGCGGTGTTTGAAGATTGGAAATTGAATCCTGATAAACTTGTTTATTAGTCGATAATACTTTGCAAAAGTTATTTTTTTAAACAAGATTTTCATATGAAGTGGATCATGATTTTTGGTAGCAGAATTATCGTTCCAATAATGGAAGCAATAATTGCAGCCATCAAAACGGCTCCTGCGCTGATATCTTTTATTTTTCCTGCCAGTTCATTGTATTCCGGTGATACCAGATTAACCAGGTATTCAATGGAGGTATTGAACAATTCAGCAACCAATACCATTCCGATGCACAGTAAAAGTATGGCCCATTCACTAAATTTAATTCCAACTAGGTAACCAACAGTAAGTACGATTAGCGCTGCAACGCAATGAATTTTAAAATTTAGTTGCGTAGAGAAGGCCTCGCGTATTCCCGCAAAGGCAAATTTAAACATCTTCATTTTTTGAGATTTTTTCCTCCTTTTCAGGATGATGGATACTATTGTTCAGAATAAGCAGTGTAAAATAGTTTAAGTTTAAGAATAGCGCAAGAAAAAAAACAATATAATATACAGGATGACCCGAGTCTGAATGAAACAGGAGTTGATAAATATCGTGAAATAACGCACCCGGACGAACAATCAGATCCCAACTATTATAACGTTCAAACCTTCCCAAATAGATTCCGAAACTGGTTAATTGTAGAATGGTCAGAATTAAAACATGACTCAACCATTTTGGTAACGCATAGTCTAAAACTCTTTTAATTTGTATTAAGGATGCAAATGCCAGAAAGATACAATTGAAACAGAAAAAAATTAAAATCAAAAAATCGTACCAATAGGGAATATCTACTCTAGGTTTAAGATGAACCAGATCGGTGAGCACGTATGGCGCATTAGGGAAAAATAGGAGCCAGCAAGCACCGAGTAATAAGTTGAAATACCATTTACGCGATTTGGTATTGCTCCAAGCCAAATAGGAGGATATGATGAATGGTATCCAGGCAAGAAATAAATTCCAAATCATGAAATAGTAGGTGTAATTATGACTGATTTCGGATCTTACATATACTAGACCACAGGCAATAATAGAAGCAAACGACAAAAGGATAACTAATTGTTTGCCAGGATCAGGAACCTTAATTTTGGAAAGAGAATTTTTTTTCATAGCTGATGATTGATGATTTTTTTGGTTCTGAAATGTATCATTATTGTGGATAGAAGTATTAATAAGATACCTGCCACAAATAGTTCCCAATGAAAAATCGAAGGAACATACTGTTGTAAATCTGATAGAACACTTAGCTTGTTTTCATTCGCTCCTTCATTTATCTGAGAACTATCTAATCCCAGGTAATTAAAGAGGAAGGAAAAAACAGAAACTACCGCGCCTGAAATTAATAAGGAAAGTGATGTTTTTGAAAATACTTTGATTTCGCTTTTTTCAGGTGTTCGTAGAAGTAGGTAGGATACAATAATCATCAGAATACACAAAACCAACGGCCCTAATACCGGACCAATCCACGGAACCGGAATCAGGAAGAGTATATCCCAGGAGAATAAACTTGCCGGCCAATTAAGTATTAGTTTCAATACCAAATAGTAGGTGAGATCCCAAATGGAAAAACTAAGCAGAAAATAAGCGAAACGATGAATTTTATTTTTGCCGCTTATTATAGAAATTGTAACCAGCATAATTATCGTTGCGAACTCTCTTAATAATTCTGTAATACTATCGCGTGGTGCAATGGGTACCAACGGGAAGTCGAAACCTGCCGGATAATAAATATGCCGCAGATAAATTACTACGGCCGCTTCCATATATCCCATTGCAATGCTAAAAAGAATTAGCAGTTTAGTGACTCGTGATGCTTGTGTTTTCATGGTTGATCTAAAATAAATTTTGCATCTGTTTTGAGTAATTCATTATATGCTTGGTAGTCGGCAAAATTGAACGATTGCCATTTGCGCTCCTCGTATTTACGTATAAATTTAAGTGACTTTTTATTCAGTTCATTTTGGAATTCAGCGTAATCTTCAATGTTGATCCAATGCAACCCTTTATTATTATGAGCTGCAATTTGTTCCTCTATTAAATTACCTTCACGATACAAGGTTCCATAAACTTGTGGAGATAGTTCCAAATAAAAATCGGTATCTATTTCAGCTTTATTTTGATGGTGCAAATTAAATTTTACGATGATTGAATCCCAGTTAATAAGGGAAAGCAGTGTAAGTGCTGACATGAATGCGTAGGAATTTATTTTCAGTAAGTAATGGGTACTTTTTAATTTATTAATCTTTATGATTAGGGTTAATAAACCAATAGTGACGAGTACTAGAAAGAAAATAATTCCTATTCGTAGGTACGCCAATCCATGATAACTGATGTAATGCCAGTTTCTTAAAAATACCGACAGGCATAAAATGAAGTTCTGAAGGATCCAAATATAAGCCAGGAGTCGGAGTGGTTGATTATTTTGCATGAAATTTAAATTCTTCCTGAAAAAGTAGAGAATGATTGCTATAGATAGTAAAATACTCGCAATAAGATAGGCTGTTGATTCATGCACAAAGGATTTTAAATTAAAATTTTCAGGAACCTCAAAACCGAAC
>JBBQVM010000014.1:0-23442 GCA_038211525.1 Bacteroidia bacterium | reverse complement strand
GTGCAATTGAAACGCTGAGGACTAAAGGACATCAAATTTCTGAGCAAGAAGCCGAAGCAGCTACTCTTGCTATTCTGCTTCATGATATTGGTCATGGCCCTTTTTCACATGCTCTGGAAAGTTTGCTTGCGCGAGATGTTTCTCATGAACACCTGTCAGGTGTATTTATGTCGCGATTGAACGAGGAATTTCCCGGCAAACTTACTGAAGCTATCCATGTTTTTAACAATACTCATCCGAAAAAGTTCCTGCATCAGCTAGTTTCCAGTCAATTAGATGTCGATAGGCTCGATTACCTTAACCGGGACAGTTTTTTTACCGGTGTTTCAGAAGGGGTTATCAGTTCCGACAGGATTATTAAAATGCTTGATGTGGTTGATGGAAACCTCGTAGTGGAGGAAAAAGGAATTTATTCGGTCGAAAAATTTATTACCGCACGCCGGCTCATGTATTGGCAGGTTTATTTACACAAAACCGTTATCGCTGCCGAACACATGCTCATCAATATTATTAAGCGCGCCAGGGAGATTTCTACTTCAGGAGTTCCTCTTTTTGGCACCGATCCGTTTATGGAATTTCTTGATAATGAGTATAGTGCACAGGAATTTTCGAAAAACAAGGTGCTTCTTGAACGATTTGCTCTCCTCGATGATTTCGACGTGTTTACTTCGATAAAAGTCTGGTGTTTCCATCCCGATAAAATACTTGCTACCCTTTGCAAAGGACTTGTAGACAGGAAACTTTTGAAAATTGAAATCAGCAATCAGCCCTTCACAGCGGAGGTTATAAAGAAACGCAAAGAAGAATCTGCAATCATAGCAGGTGTTTCAACCAGCGAGGCCGATTTACTGGCTTTCACAGGAAGTATTCAAAATAATGCTTATGATGCTGAAGATCATAAGATTAACATTCTTTACAAAGATGGAAAGTACCAGGATATCGTTCAGGCATCCGATAACTTCAACATTGCAGCGCTTACCAGGCCGGTAAAAAAATACTTTCTCTGTTCTTTACGGAAGAAAGGTTAATTTCCCTCTTTATATCAACAGATTGAAGCATAATTTTTACATTTGTAGCTTGGTTAAATTCAATCTTTCGAAAATACCAGTTTATCAACAAATTAATGGAGTTTACAGCGAGCCAGATCAGTGACCTACTTTCCGGAACCATCCAAGGCGATTCCGGCGTGAAAGTATCCAGTCTTTCTAAAATTGAAGAGGGTGTTCCCGGATCATTATCTTTTCTGGCGAATCCCAAATACAACGAATTTATTTATGCAACCAAAGCATCTGTAGTGATAGTTAGTAAAGATTTTATTGCTGAAAAACCCATCACTGCCACACTTATAAAAGTGGATGATGCCTATGCCGCTTTTGCGAAGTTACTTGAAATGTACAATCAGGTAGTGCGTGATAAAAAAGGAATTGAACAGCCCTGCTATGTTGATCAAACTGCTAAAACTGGAAAAGATATTTACATTGGTGCTTTTGCTTATCTTGGAAAGAATGTAAAAATTGGTGATAGAGTAAAATTGTATCCCAACGTTTATGTTGGCGATAACGTTTCTATTGGAGATGACTCAACACTTTTTCCGGGTGTAATAGTTTATTCCGACTGTGTGATCGGTCAACAATGTACCTTGCATGCAGGAGTCATTATTGGTGCCGATGGTTTTGGATTTGCTCCCGCATCAGGCTCCTATAACAAAGTTGCACAAATAGGAAATGTGGTTATTGAAGATCATGTTGAAATTGGTGCCGGCACTACCATCGACAGAGCTACACTCGGCTCCACATTTATCCGTAAAGGAGTAAAACTTGATAACCTTATTCAAATTGCACACAACGTTGACATAGGTGAAAATACCGTGATTGCTGCTCAAACCGGTGTTGCAGGATCTACTAAAATTGGAAAAGATTGTATGGTTGGCGGTCAAGTAGGAATAGTAGGACATTTATCTATTGCCGATAATACTAAAATAGCTGCTCAATCAGGTGTAGGTACCAGTGTAACCGAGCCCGGACAAATTATTCAGGGATCTCCCGCGTTCCCTATCAGTGATTACAGAAGAACCTATGTAGTTTTTAAAAAATTACCCGATCTGGATAAAAAAATCCTGGAGTTGGAAAAAGCTTTGGCAGAAATCAGGCAAACTATTTCCTGAAAAAAAAACATGATCAAACAAACAACACTTAAGAAACCGGTTACCATTTCAGGTGTAGGATTACACACAGGAACACATGTGAATCTTACTTTTCGTCCTGCTCCTGTTAACCATGGTTTAAAATTCAGAAGAATTGATTTAGCCGATCAACCTACAATTGATGTAGATGTTGATAATGTGGTAGACACTTCGCGTGGAACAACACTGAGACAAAATGGTGGCAAAATTAGCACTACTGAACATGCCCTCGCAGCGTTAGTAGGTACCGAAATTGATAATGTAATTATTGATGTTGATGGTCCTGAAGTTCCTATTATGGACGGTAGCTCCAAACCTTACGTCGAAGCTATTTTATTGGCCGGTATTGTTGAACAAGATGCCGAACGTATCTATTACGAACTAAAACAAAATATTACTTACGAGGAGCCATCACGCAAAGTAGAAATGCTTGCCGTGCCAAGTGAAGATTATCGTATCACGGTGATGGTAGATTATAATTCACCTGTACTTGGAACCCAACATGCACAAATGCATTTGGTGTCTGAATTTAAAGATGAGATTGCACCTTGTCGTACTTTTTGTTTTTTGCATGAATTAGAAATGTTGGTAAAACATAATCTAATTAAGGGTGGTGATCTCGATAATGCAATTGTGGTAGTTGATCGTCCGGTATCGCAACAAAAACTCGATGAACTAGCCGAACTCTTCAATAAACCACATGTTGAAATAAAAGAAAAAGGGATTTTGAATAATGTTCAACTCCATTTTCAAAACGAACCGGCTCGTCATAAATTATTAGATATAGTGGGCGATTTGGCACTCATTGGAATGCCAATTAAAGCGCACATACTTGCCGCTCGTCCGGGACACGCAGCAAATGTTGAATTCGCTAAAAAAATTAAACAACTAATAAAAAGTGAAAAATCAAAACCTGTTGCTCCTACTTTTAATTTGTTAGCGCCACCGGTTTTCGACATCAACCAAATATCAAAATATCTTCCACACCGTTACCCATTTTTACTCATCGATAAAATAATTGAACTTACGGAATCAAGAGTTGTAGGTGTAAAAAATGTAACCTTGAATGAATGGTTTTTCCAAGGGCATTTTCCTGAAAACCCCGTTATGCCCGGTGTATTAATGATTGAAGCAATGGCTCAAACAGGAGGCATATTGGTATTAAGTACTGTTCCTGATCCTGAAAACTACTGGACCTATTTCATGCGTATTGATCAGGCGCGATTTAAACAAAAAGTAGTTCCCGGAGATACACTCGTTTTCGATCTCTCTCTCGCATCTCCTATACGAAGAGGAATTTGCCACATGGTGGGAAAGGCTTATGTTGGAGATAAAGTGGTAATGGAAGCCGAAATGATGGCTCAAATAGTTAAAAAGAGCTGAGTATGATTTCTCCTTTAAGCAACGTGCATCCCAATGCAAAAATTGGTAACAACGTAACTGTAGATGCCTTTACAACTATTGAAGCTGATGTGATTATTGGTGACGATTGCTGGATTGGTTCTAACGTTACTATTTTTAACGGTGCCCGTATAGGAAAAAATTGTAATATTTTTCCCGGAGCAGTAATTTCTGCAATTCCACAAGATCTGAAATACCAGGGTGAAAATACCACTTTAGAAATTGGAGATAATTGCACCATTCGCGAAATGGCTACTCTCAACAAAGGGACACTTGCACTTGGTAAAACTTCCATTGGAAACAATTGTTTGCTCATGGCTTATGTGCACGTTGCGCACGATTGCATTATAGGTAACAATGTTATTCTTGCAAATTCAGTGAACCTTGCCGGACATGTTGTCATTCAAGATTTTGCTATTTTGGAAGGCTATGTAGGCGTTTCTCAATTTATTCGTATAGGCGCACACAGTTTCATTGGTGGACAAACAGGAGTAAGAAAAGATGTTCCTCCTTTTACTAAAGCCGCACGAGAGCCTCTTTCGTTTGCCGGAATAAATAGTGTAGGATTGAAACGTCGCGGTTACGATACTGCTTCTATTAATTTAATTCAAGATGTATATCGTATACTTTACACTAAAGGGTTTAGTACCAGAAATGCTCTTGATATAATTGAAAAGGAAATTCCTGATAGTCCGCACAAGGATGAGATAACCGACTTTATTAAATCCTCCGAGAGAGGTATTATGCGGGGATACTCAGGTGGCGACGATGAATAAAAATAATGATTCCCTTTCCGGGATTACCCTAAATAACGTTGGGAAAAAATTCAGAAACAACTGGATTTTTAGAGCAGTCAGTTTTCATGTTAACAAAGGAGAGCAAATAGCTATCAACGGCCATAACGGGTCGGGCAAATCAACACTACTTCAAATTATTGGAGGATACATCTCAGTTAGTGAAGGCACTGTTGAATACAGCGGTAGTTCCGGAAAAATTGAAAGCGATCAAATCTACCATCATATTTCGTTAGCCTCTCCTTACATGGATCTCGTAGATGAATTCACGCTGGTTGAAAACATTGATTTTTTTATTCGTTTCAAACCATTAACAAGTGGAATCAACTCCAATGACCTATTAACAATTTCCGGACTTGGTGATTCGGCTCACAAACAATTGAAATTCTTTTCTTCTGGTATGAAACAAAAAGTAAAACTTACGCTGGCTTTTCTTGCGAACACTGATTTACTCCTACTCGATGAACCCCTTTCCAACCTCGATCAGGCGGGTTACGAATGGTATAAAATGATGGCTGCAAAATACACCGTCAACAAAACAGTTTTCGTTTGTTCTAATATGGTTAAAGAAGAAACGTTTTTTTGCACCCGTTCTTTCAATATCGAAACTTTTCAACAGAAATAATTTTACGCAACAGTTCTTTCACACATTACCATCCTTACTTAGTTATCATTCGCAGTGCAAATGCCAACCTCATTGCGTGGCCATTTTCCTATAGGACAACCCATGCACTAAAACCCTCATTACCACTTACCAACTCATTTCCAACTTTTTTTTCATTTCACTGAAACCACACTTAAACTTTAATCGTATGTATTTTTTCAGTGGTTTGATTAAATAAAAATAAAAAGAATGAACGCTCCCTCCAAAAAAGAACCTTCCCATGAAGGTGAAAACAAGGAATTGAATTCCGCCAACCACCTCTTCGCAAATAGCAGCGACCCGGTGATTACCTACAATCACATGGACGAAGAGAGCAGTTTCAGAAAAAGATACTTTTCCAAAGACCAACACCCATCAGAATTTACAATTTGGCCCCTATTGTTTGAGGAACTTGTAATAGCGTTGATGCTGGTATTGCTGTTTTTAACTACCTAAAAATTAATAAACTTTTAAGAAACCTGAACCTCTTTTTGAGTAAACTGGTTAAACTCATCTTTAAGATCCCTGAACAACTTATCAAAGTCATTCAATCTCGACAAATGAGTCTGGTGTACTTCAAGTAGACCTCCAATTTCATCTTTTCCGGGCATATCAATATTTGCCTCCAGTAAATTTTCATACTGTTTGAAATCGTGTCGCATAATATCCAATACCTCATTTTGAACGATGAACTGATTTTGAAAATGCTCAGCTTTGGCAGGAACGCCACGAGGTGTGAATTTAGATACCACTCCACTCAAATCCTGGTTCAGTAATTTAAATTCAGTACGGAAGCTTTGGATTTTGTTTTGCCAGGCGGTGTGCTCACCATGCATTTTTTTCAGAAGATCTGTTGTTTCCATAGGCTTTTTTTAGGTGTTTATTAAATATAGTTATTAATACAAGAATCAATTTTCAAGGGTACTCCTATATATAAAGGAGCAGATAAGACACGTTGCTCCTTTGAAAAGCATTTTCGAAAAACTTATGTTAAAAGTATATATTATGGAAACAACTAACAAACTTTCTTTAAAGATTTCATCATCAATTTTGCAAGACTCTAGGGACTTATCGACTGCTTTCATCGTGATTTTACTTCAAATACATGATTTTTACCTAAAAATCATTCACTTCAAAAGGTTAAAATCAAACAGCTGAAAAATGTTGAAACACTTGCTGCTACTGGTTTTATAGTTCTTTTTAAGTTCCTCAAAACAAGCAAATTGATCCTAATAACTTACAAACGACACAAATCGCGTGCGAATGAAAAATACTCCCTTGTGGCGAGCGGTACTTTTGAATTGTACAAAAAAATCCAGTTATGGGAAATTTTACAAAATCAATTTATTGCGCCTTTATTATGGCAGTCGTGGCTACAACAAGCCTCTCTGCGCAAAATGTTCAGGATTCACGAAAATACAGAATAGTAGCCTACAAAAATGGGAATTCATCTGTAACTTCAACATCTAATACAACTGAAGTTGTTCCTTATATGAGTATCTATATCCCCAACTCGTTTACCCCAAATGGTGATGGTATGAATGATTTATTTGGTGCTTATGGTGAAGCAATCAAGGATTTCAGAATGCAGATTTTTAACCGTTGGGGACAAATGGTTTTTGAATCTAATAATGTAAATAATAGATGGGATGGTACTCACGAAGGAGTGAAAGTTCCACAAGGGAGTTATGTGTATCGGGTGATTGCAAAAGGTGTAGTCGGTAAACAAACAACCAAAGATGGTACTGTAAATATTATTTATTAATAGCGCCTTCCATGATCACTTTCGGAATATTTACCCTCTTAAAGAACTACATTCTTAAAAGGCCCAAAAGACAGGTTGGCTCTTATAATCAGCAGTCAAATACTAATTATAGCCACCCGTACTATCACTCCTGATTTAAAAAAAACATTATATTGCTTTTTCATTAATAGTGTTTAAAAATAGCGCTAACTAAAAGTAATACAACAGGGCAATTTTCAAAAAATCGAGGTTTAATTTTTATAAGGAAATAATTTTGATTCGACTTTTCATCTGAATCCATCAAAACCTTCAAGTACTATTAGTTCATTTCTCTTTACTAATCCATCGTGGTTTATAGTTTTTCAAATGCTATAAAGTGAATTTATTTTCAGAATACCTTAAAATTCTTAGTGCTGTTATCTTTTCATAATGATTAACTATGATTGATTTTTCCATCAAAAAACAGAAAACTGTACCTAGTTAAAATTGATTTAATCATCAAATTCTAACTTTTATAAATTTTTGTAACCCTTTGTTAACGGGCATTCCACAATTTAGAATTATTCTGATTTTTGGGTGAAAGTATTTTTATTTTGGGTGAAAATGTGGTTTTTATGGGTCAATGAGAGTTTTCAACAACCTGTTAATATCTTTATTTCTTGATAATCAACGCTTTAAATCTACAATAAGCCGGAACCCTTGTCAATTAAGGGTTTTATTCTATTTTTGGCAACAATCCCAGTAAAACAGCAGGTTGTAACAGCTTTTCCGGGAATGGGCCTGCCAGTTGAATGGGTACAAAAACCAATTTAATAAAACCAATTAACCAATGTTTAACAAAATTCTGAATTATTCAGGTTTTCCGTCAAATTTCGGAAAACCCGGAAAAATTGTTGCCCTGGCGGTACTTATGGTCGCCAGTTTCTGTATCACCGTTACTGCCCAATCAACAGTAACCCCTGCCAGATATTGGACCTTCAACGGATCTAATCCTGCAACTGATTCCATGGGTGTGTTCAATCTGAATTTCACTACCTACAACTCACCTTACACTATCGGATCTAGCGGACAGGTTAACAAATTCCTGACCTTGGCCAGCAATTCAGCTTTGATAGATGGGGGACCATTGACACTTAATAACGCATTAACAGTAGAAATGCTGATAAAGCCCGGTTATCTTTTTAACTCTTCCAAAATTATGCGGCGCGGCGATGATGCATTTTCCATCAGAATGGAATACGCAAGAATCATCTTCTCCACAACACACAAAACATCTAGCGGTGCTATTATTTCTGATGAGTTTGCTGTTGATTTAAATGGTATTGGAAGAAAATCATACGGATATTATGTAGATAATAACTGGCATCACATGGTATTTAAATTTGATGGTGCTTCCGGAACCAAAGAAATTTGGGTGGATGGTCAACTTCCTGCAGGATTCAGCAAAACTATCGCTACAGGAACATTTGCAAACGCAGGTAACACTTCAGTTTACCTTAACCACACCATTAGCTATGTGAAATATTTTGGAAGCCTCGATGAAATTGCTCTCTACACATCTGCAATTCCTTCTAGCCTTATTTACAAACATTACCTTGGAATTCAGAATGGAACACCTTACAGTTTCGCCAATAATTATTCCGGCAGTGTTCCAGCTGCAGCTTCTGTTGCAGGTGCAATGGATCAAACTGAATATGCACCCGGACATCCTAATGTTACTGTTTCTGCTACTGATCAAATATTAACATTCCCGGTACCAAGATATAAAACCGGCCATACACTGCTTCCAAATGTACCACTCTATGGAATCGAATATCTTGCAGGTCTTTTGCAACCTGGATACAATTATTCAAACGTACTTAATAGTGCCAAAACTCAGCAGATAGATCTAATTAATAATTTCAATCAATCAATTCTTGTAACTAGTAACACTCATGAATATGTTTACATGGATGATACTACCAAGTTTGCAGGTTGGTTTTTACGTTATGCAAATCAAAACCCTTCTAAACATGCAAGTGCTTTTACCTTTTGGCCACAAGTTGACCCTTCCATTATTGGTAGAAATTCTACCAATGCATACGCCACTTGTAATTGTTTAAGCAACAACCATTATCTTAGAAATAGTTCTGGACAATTTCTGGATCTTTCAGGAAATGTTACCGGCTCTAAATTCTTAAGTCCTGCGGCACCCGTTGACTCATTAATTTACGATGGACTAACTCAAAAATATTATCTGCAACAAATGGTGAACAGAATGTCGCGCCCTTTAAATCTGTTATTTGAGAATGGAGAAGCGATTCCATTTTTTAATAGCGGAACAACCCTTTCAAAGGATCCTGCAGTTTTATCTGATAAAAGCAACACCGGCCTTGATTGGCCTTCTTACGAAGGACGTCGTGCCAAGGAGAAAGTTCTCGCCTATCGCAATCAATTCATGAGCTTAAGTCAACTTTCGAATACCAAATTTGCCTACTTCCAAGTTGATGGACAACCAACATGGCGCTTAAAGTATGATGAAATGCGCCAAACAAACACTCAAATTAATGGCCAGTATTACCCAACAGGTGATATTTATATGCGTTACCCTGATAACTGGAGATACTGGAGCAGCGCGTGGCACGGATGGCAATGGCTTGCAGAATCTAGAAAAGTGGAGTTAGCGCTGGGAGACAAATTATTCTCTCCTCCTGTTGCAGCAGGTTGGGATGCTGACGAAACTAAAAATGTTCGTCCTGCCCAATGGTTGGGAATGCTCAAAGCTATCTCTATGGCTGGTGCCGAATATTTTTATCCCTCTTTCTTTAGTACCACTGCTCCATTTCAGGATTCAAAAAACTGGGCATGGCAAGTTGTTATGCCGGCCTACTCACAGGCAATATCTAGTCGCTATGAAGACTTCTTTAGAAATGGTTACTTGATGGAAGGTGATGTACCGGATAATTACGCTACTCCTTCTTATAATGCCTATTCATTCAAATCTGGCGACTTACGTAAATTGGTGGTTGTACGTAAACATAACACAATTGCCAAATATGCTATAACCGGAACGCTTCAACCAAATTCCAACATGCAGGGTAACGCTGAAAATTCAGGTGTTGCCACTATTACTCTTGATGGACAATCGGTGAAATTTAATGTAAGACGCCAGGGAAGCACTTACATATATGATAAATCAAATGCATCAGCACCGGTATTTTATCAATTGGATGGATGGCACGAAGCAAGTCATCCCTATTTTTGGTCGAAAGACTTTAACTTAGAAGCTGAATTGTTCGACAACACAAATTCAAACGTTGTTATCAAAACATCAGTACCTGCCGGAACTACCGCTGGCGATTATACCAATTACACCAGCTATGTTTCTTTTAATGCTGTTGCAGATGTAGTTTATAATTTTTATCCACGCAAAAGCGCCCCTACTACTGATTATTTATGGGTAAGAGCAAGAAGTAAGGACAGAACATCAACAGGCTTTACTGTTAGACTGGATAATGGAACTGCTAATGTATTTGATTGTATTGTTGATACCAATTGGGTTTGGTATCGTTATAATACGGCAAACTCTCCTGTGAGTTATTCCGGTTTAACCAATGCAAGTCACGAATTAAAAATTACTGCATCAAATACAAAAATAGAAATAGATCAAATTGTGCTTACAAATAATTCAGGTGCTGTTTATGGAAATGTTACTAATCCATGTACTACTTCACAGGCTTCAATTTCAACAAGTGGTTCAACAACATTCTGTCAAGGCGGAAGTGTTTCACTAACTGCCAGCAACGGTACTACTTATTTATGGTCGAATGGTGCCACTTCAAAAACTATTACCGTAACAAGTTCCGGAACCTACACAGTTACTGTTACTACAACAGGCATTGGTTCATCAACTGCTTCGCCTATAACAGTTACTGTTAATAGTCTGCCAATCGCAAATATCACAACCAGCGGCGCAACTACTTTTTGTTCTCCAGGTTCTGTAACATTAACTGCAACTGCAGGATCTTCCTATTTGTGGAGTCCGGGGAATCAAACCACTCAGGCTATTACGGCATCAACATCCGGAACCTATAATGTTCGGGTAACAAATTCGAATGGATGTACCAAAGTTTCTTCCAATTCTGTTGTCACAGCGAATGCTGCTCCAGTTGCTACCATCACTCCAAACGGTTCTTTAACTATTTTACAAGGAGCTAATGTAACTCTTTCAGCAAGTACAGGATCAAGTTACCTTTGGTTACCGGGTGGACAAACTTCACAATCGATTGTTGTAAATACTGCAGGAAGCTACACCGTTCGTGTTTCTAATAGTTCAGGTTGTTCAACAACATCAGCAGCTGCAGTTGTTACAGTACTACCAAACAGCAGTGCTACAGTTACTGCTTCAGGTCCTGTTTCATTCTGTCAGGGTGGATCGGTAACTTTGACTGCCAGCAACGGCACTTCTTACAGTTGGTCTAACGGTGCCAATACCAAATCAATTACTGTGAATACTAGCGGCACCTATACTGCAACTGTATACAACGGTGCAACTCCTGCTATAGCATCACCGGTGGTGGTTACTGTTTGGAGTTTGCCTTCGGCAACCGTTTCTGCAGGTTCAGCTACTTCATTCTGTTCAGGAGGATATGTTAACCTCAATTCCAATCAGAATAACTCTTATTCATGGAGTCCAGGAGGAGCAACTACTCAAACGCTGCAAGTATTCGCATCAGGAAATTATTTTGTTACGGTTTCTAATTCTTATGGATGTACTGCAACATCTACAATAGTGCCTGTTACTGTTACTAATTGTAATACTACTTGTGATCCGCCAACAGGACTTATCACCAACAATGTGAGTGCGAATTCTGCAACAGTTTCCTGGACAAATCCTAACTCAGGTCAGACGCAGTTTCAGGTAAAGCTTAAAAACAAAAACACTAATTACGTTTATGTTACAGGCCAAGTACCGGCTTCCACCACTACTATAACAGTTGGAGCTAATGCAAATACCACCTATAACTGGTGGGTGCGTTCCTGGTGCAGTGGTACCAAATCAAACTATGCCGGTTTTCTTTCATTTAATACACCGAACATCAGAACTGGTGATCCGGTTATAGAAACGATTGGAGAAATTACTCCTGCTTATTTATCAGACGATCCTGAAGATAATAGTGAAATGACTATCTATCTAGACAAAGATGAAATGCAAGTGTTTCCAAATCCTTCCAGCGTTGAAGCTAACATTGCGTTCCAAACACCAAGTGATCAGGATTTCACTGTTTCCTTAATGGAACTAAACGGTAAACTTATATTTACTGAAAAGGTAGAAGCCAAACAAGGATACAACATTCATCCTTTAGATATTAGTACTTTATCAAAAGGCATATACCTGGTGCAGCTTACCGGAAACAGTAAATCAATATTGAGAAAGTTAGCAGTTCAATAAAAAAATCAGTTATTTTATTACCAAAAGAGGCGTCCGAAAAGACGCCTCTTTTTTATTTTGTGAAAGTTTCTTTCTCATCAATCAAAAGCTGATCTGTTTTTCAGGAAAAATCATCCTTTTTTTTCAAAACATGACAATTAATTAGTGGTCTTGAATATAAAGTTTTTTATGAAAGATCCTGATTTCATTGGGTTCAAGAAAGGAAAGTCTTTGAAATTCGATCTACTTTTTAGCAAAATCTTTCAAAATGAAAAAGTTGTTAATGTTCATCCATTCAATGATGGAGTGGACCCTACTTTTGTTGCAACAACAATTCAAAGTAATTAAACATCCTTCAAGATTTAAAAGAAACACTATGAGAAAAACTACTACAACAATTAAACTATTTGCAATACTTGCTATATCAGCAACTTCATTTGCAAATGCGCAACTGGCACCTTCTAATCCGGCAACAGAATTAGGTCCATCAAAACAATTGGATGCACCCGTTTCAAGAAACATTGGTGGACAAAATAATCCCATCAGAAATGTTGTTGGAGCTCCAATATGCCCTTCAATAAATTCATTTGGGATGGTAGATATGGGATTCGACAAAATACTTCTCGACTGGTCGAATTCTTCAAGCTTCGATAGTATTTATTTCCGATTAACTCCATCGGGCTCCGGATCATCACGAGTAGTAGGTATTTTAGGAAATCCTAATCCGGGAAGGTATTTTATTCAAGGATTGCTATCACAAACAACTTATGATATTGAAATGAGCACAAAATGTAATGGTACAATTTCATCCTGGTCATCGCCTATTACTTTAACAACTTTACCTGAACCAGGTCCTAGATTTGCGAATAATGGAGGACATAACAACCTGCAAATGAATATTACTCCGAATCCGGCAAATGATCAAATTAAGATTATTTTTGGAGCGATTTCAGCAGGAATTAATTATCAACTTAGAATTGTAGACCAATCAGGAAGAGTAGTCTATTCAACTAATATAATTTCAATTTTAGGCACCAATGTTTTGCCTTTAAATACATCTTCACTTGCTCCAGGCATCTACTTCGTAGGAATTCGTAGCGATGTTATGTCATCTGTAGATAAACTCATTATCTTGTAATCTTTAAATCTGTTTGAGGAAAGGAGGCCGAAAGGCCTCTTTTTTTTTGTGCCTATCATGGCATTTTTTAAACTATTATTGATAAACCCCATTTCAATTCTTTCATTTTTGAAATTTTTAACTCAACTATTACAACAGTCTTCAAAAATAAATCATTTCAGCAATGCAGCAAAACCGCTGATTAACTGAAAATGAAATGCTTTTTCAGTTAAATAGTAATACAATAATTACTCAAATCTTACAAGGGATAGAGGAGAAACCAAAAAAGTCAACGCTACCTATGCGCACGCTCTACTTTTGGGACCATGTGTCATAAGCAAAAAAAATAAAATAAAAGTTCAAATGACACAACAAAACAATTACAAGATCCGTGCCAGAAAAGATTAAAAAGTCCTCCTCAAAAAAACACACTCAACAGATTTAAAAAAATGAAAAACAACTTTACTAAAGAAATTGCGAAAGACAATCCATCACCAAATGTTGTGGTGCAGTTTGGTTTACTCGTTGCACTTATGGTTCTAATGGCCATACTTAACGCAGGAGCCCAAACTGTAAGCCCCATGAAGTACTGGACTTTCAACGGCACCAATGCTGCTACTGACTCCATGGGTGTTACTAATTTAAATTTCACTACCTACAATTCACAATATACTGTAGGTACAAATGGCCAAGTAGGAAAGTACATTACACTCGCATCTAATTCAAGTTTGATTGATGGCGGACCAATGCCACTCACTAATTCATTTACCATTGAATTTCTTTTTAAGCCTGGTTACAATTTCAATACAACTAATATGATGCAACGTGCTGACGGTTCCATTACTATTAGAATGGAGTACTCGAAGCTAAGTTTCAATACCTCTCACAAGTCTGGTTCCGGAGCTTCTGTTGAAGATAATTGGGAAATCAGCCTTGATGGCTTAGGAAGAAAATCATACAGTTATTACATGGATAATAACTGGCATCACATGGTTTTTAGGTTTGATGGATCTGCCGGAACAAAACAAGTCTGGGTGGATGGTCAACTTGCATCCGGATTCAGTAAAACAATTACTCCCGGCACATTCACCAATAGTGGTAACTATAATTTCTTTTTGAATCATACAGTTAATTATGTAAAATACTTTGGCAGTATCGATGAATTAGCATTGTACAATACTGCAATTCCTGCTGCACTTATTTACAAACACTACCTTGGAATTCAAAATGGCCAACCTTACAATTTCGTAAATAATTACACGCAAGCAATTCCTGCTGCTGCTGCTGTTTCAGGGCCGGTTGATGTAAATGAATTTGCAATTGGCCACCCTGCTCCGTCAATGACAGCCACCGAGCAAATAAATTTATTTCCTGTACCAAGATACAAACCAGGTAACACCTTGTTGAAAAATGTGAACTGGATGGACCCAAAGTATATGGGTGGATGTGGACAACCTGGTATCTCCAATCAACAAGCGGCAACAAATAGTACTATTATCCAATCACAATTGGCAAATAATTTTAACTATTACTTTAATGTTGAAATGGGTAATGGGCTTTTTCAAAATGAATATACAACTGCTGCAAATGCAAATCCGAATTTTAAACTCTCTCTTATTATTTTCAGAGCTCAGTTAAATGGAAATAGTCCGGATCTGAACAGTCAAAATAAACCTGCTAGTCACTATTTACAAAATGCATCCGGACAATTTATTGATGCCAACGGAAATGTTACTTCCTCTAAAATCTGGAGACCTACTGCCCCTACTTCATCTTATGCTGCTGATGGTAACAATACACTATCTTCCTTAAATGATATGTTTAGTCGTCTGAACAGAAATGTTGATGTCGTGAATGAAAATGGTGAATTATTTCCTCACCCAACAGATGTTGCTATGGCAAAAGATCCTGTTGTTACGGCTGCTAAAAACGCATCCGGTCTCGACTGGGAACATTTTCTTTCAAAAAAATATCAGGAAAATGAAACACAATCTTATCGTGATATCCTTATGACTCACCCTCGTTTGAGTAATGCAAAATTTACTGAATACTCAATCGACGGCTTTCCTCAATACAGAATGAAATATGCAGAAGCACGTTCGGTAAATTCCCAAATCAATGGCCAGTATTATGCAACTCCCGATTTTTATCCTCGATGGGCAAGCAACTGGAGAAACTGGATGGCGGCTTGGCATGGATGGCAGTGGATTGTTGAATCACGAGTAAATGAATTAGCAATGGGCGATAAATTGTACTCTCCTTTTGTTGCTGCCGGTTGGGATAACAACGAAGAGGTCAATATGCGTCCTGCTCAATGGTTAGGTTTGCTTAAATGTCTTGGCATGACAGGTGCTGAATTCTACTATACAGGTTACTTCTCACTTTCTTCTCCATTCCCCGACTCTAAGAACTGGATTTGGCAATCGGTAATGCCTGCTTATGCACAAGCCGTAACTAGTCGTTATGAGGACTTTTTAAGAAATGGTAGTTTGATGGATGGCGATGTTGCGAACTCTTATACCAATCCTACTGCGCCGGGATATTCGTTTTGGGCAGGCGATTTGCGTAAATTAGTTGTGGTAAGAAAACATAATTCAATTAACAAATATGCCATTACAGGTACAGTTCAACCAAACTCAAACATGGTTGGTAATGCAGAAGAAGAAAGCATTGCAAAAATTTATCTGGATGGCCAATATGTTTCGTTCAAAGTGCGCCGCCAGGGAAGTACCTATATTTATGATAAATCAAATGCAGCTTCACCAGTGTTTTATCAATTGGATGCATGGCATGAAAATACACACCCGTCAAGATGGTCGAAAGATTTTAATTTAGAGGGTGAATTATTTGATAATACCAATTCCCAGGTAAGCATTAAAACACAGGTGCCATCAGGAACAACTGCAGGTGACTTTACTAATTATACGTCTTATGTTGCTTGGCCCGACAACACCCCTAATCCAACGCCGGTTGAATACACTTTTACTCCAAGAAGTGGTTCAAATAACGAATTGTATGTATGGGTTAGAGCCCGCGCACGTGGTGGTGTTGCAACCAGTATGAATGTTCAGGTGGATAATGCTGCTGCCAAAACAATTGGATGTATCAGTGATACCGCATGGACATGGTATCGTTATGATGCTTGTACTCAATTGCCAATCAACATTCAGAGCTTGACAATCCAAAATCATATTTTCAGAATTACTCCGGGTAACGACAAGTTGGAAATAGATAGAATAATTCTTACCACAGATGTAGCCATGTTATTAAATTCAGCACCTCCTGCCTGTGGAGCAACCACTGCAACAGTAACTGCCAATGGCAACACCTCCTTTTGTCAAGGCGGTAACGTTACACTTACTGCAAGCACCGGATCTTCTTACCAATGGTTACCAGGCGGACAAACTACACAATCCATCACAGTTAGCAATTCAGGATCCTATTATGTTAATGTAAGTTCTGGTTCAGGATGTGCAGCCATTTCAAATTCTGTTACTGTAACCGTTCTTCAAGCGCCAAGTGCAACTATAACAGCAGGTGGTTCAACAACCCTTTGTCAGGGAAACTCAGTAACCCTTACTGCAACAGCAGGGGCTACATCTTACTTATGGACACCGGGTGGACAAACTACTCAAGCTATAACAACAGGTACCGCCGGAAATTATACAGTAAGAGTTACCAATGCAGGAGGTTGTTCAGCAACTTCAAATCCGGTGTTGGTAGCAGTTGGAACAACACCTAACTCTACTATCACGCCAAGTGGTTCAACATCTTTCTGCCAAGGACAAAATGTAACGTTATCAGCTCCCGCTGCTAATGCGTATTTATGGTTTCCGGGAGGACAAACAACACAATCCATTTTAGTGTCAGCTGCCAATTCCTACACGGTTCGTGTGACTGGTTCGGGAGGTTGTACTGCTATGTCGGCACCGGTAGCTGTAACAGTGAATTCAGCACCCGTAGCAAACATTACAGCTAACGGACCAACTACTATTTGCAATGGTGGAACTGTTAGTCTTACCGCAAGCCCCGGTGCATCTTACCTTTGGTCACCGGGCGGTCAAACCTCACAAAGTATAAATGTATCCAGTGCAGGAAGTTATTCAGTTAGAGTAGCCAATGCATCAGGATGCTCAACAACTTCGGCTCCAACCGCTGTAGTAATATCTTCAAATCCCACAGCCACTATTACAACGGGCGGGCCTACCAGTTTTTGTGCAGGTGGTAGTGTAAATTTAACAGCTAGCACCGGTACATCTTATTTATGGAGTCCGGGTGGACAAACTACACAATCCATTTCGGTTGCAACTGCCAATTCATACACTGTTAGAGTAACCGGAAACGGTGGTTGTACTGCTGTGTCGGCACCTGTTGCTGTTACAGTAAATTCTGCGCCGTTAGCAAACATCACCGCCGGAGGGCCTACAACCTTGTGCAATGGAGGAAATGTGAGTCTTACCGCAAGTTCAGGTTCAGCTTATCTTTGGTCACCGGGTGGCCAAACTACTCAAAGCATTAATGCAGCTACTTCAGGTAGTTATTCTGTAAGGGTCATGAATGCTTCAGGATGTTCAACAACTTCGGCACCTACCAACGTAGTTATATCTTCCAGCCCGGCTGCTAACATTTCAACAAGTGGGCCTACCAGCTTTTGTGCCGGTGGAAATGTAAATTTAACTGCAAGCAATGGTGCATCTTATTTATGGAGCCCGGGAGGACAAACTACCCAAACTATTAATGCAACTACTTCCGGTGCTTATTCTGTAAGAGTTACTAATGCAGCAGGATGTTCCGCTACTTCTGCTACTACTAATGTATTTACTATTGCTGCTCCAAATGCTGCAATCGCTGCAACAGGCCCAACGAACTTCTGTACAGGTGGAAGTGTTACGCTTCTTTCTTCAGGTGGTGCTTCCTACCTTTGGTCACCGGGTGGCCAAACTACTCAATCAATCAGTGCTACTGCAACCGGAGCCTATTCAGTTCGCGTAACAAATAGTTCAGGATGTTCAGCAACTTCAGCTGTTACCAACGTAAGTGTTAATGCATCACCAAATGCAATTATCACTCCCGGTGGAAGCACCAACTTGTGTCCAGGACAAAATGTTGCACTTACTGCAAGCAGCGGAAGTTCATACCTATGGAGCAATGGACAAACATCACAAACTATATATGCTTCTAGCGCAGGAACCTATTCTGTTACTGTTTCCTCAGGAGCAGGATGTAGCGCTACCTCTTTACCTCAATCAGTAACTGTTTCCGCTTCAGTAAATGCTGCTATCTCAGCAAACGGATCAACAGCATTACTTCCGGGACAAAATGTGATGTTGATTGCTTCAGGTGGATCATCTTACCTTTGGTCGCCAGGTGGGCAAACCACTCCAACTATAATTGTATCGACAGCGGGATCGTACAGCGTAACTGCATATAATGCTGCAGGATGTTCAGCAACCACCTCCCCAATTGTTGTAACTACCATTCCAATTACAGGTCCGCCTGCATCTATTTCATCTAACGGTGGTACTGCAATTTGTCCGGGTTCAACTATCCTACTTACTGCTAATAACGGTTCTGCATACCTGTGGAGTCCCGGTGGACAAACTTCCCAGTCAATTGCTGTTTCAGCAGGAGGAAATTATTCAGTTATGGTTACTGATATTTCAGGAAATGGTGCTTCAAGTGCCAATATTGATATCACAGTTAATCCTGTCCCTGATGCTCCGGCTATCATGACTACTTATATTCCTAATTCATCTTTTCAACTTACAGCGTATGAGCCTACTGCACATACTTACCTTTGGGGAAATGGCTCAACATCACAAACCATAACAGTTAATTCAACAGGTAATTATACTGTAAGAGCTATTAACGGCATGGGATGTATGTCGCCTTCACAAGCAATGAGTGTAACCTCATTGTCACCTCAACCATGTGGAAATCCAAATATGCTTTCGAATTATGGAATAACAAAAACAGAAGCAATTCTCTCCTGGAATCCTGCTGTAACTGCAGATTCCTTCCGTGTAAATTACACCAGAACTTCAACACAGGTAACACAATCAGTTTTCGTTAGAGGAAATGTTACCACTGTAAAATTGAAAGATCTTGCAGAAGGTGAATCTTACAAATGGGCTGTATTCGCAATGTGCAATGGCAATTTAAACGGAACAAATTCACGTCAGTTTACGACCTTATCCGGACCTTTACCATGTGGATCAACACCACAATATTTGCAAACGACCAACATCAATGCTACCATGGCAAAAATATCCTGGTTTGATACACAAGCCGATAAATTTGTGGTTCGCTATAAAGCTGTGGGAACAAGTATCTATCAATATCGTCGTTCCTACGCTTCGCTTACTGAAGCTATGATTATGGGATTAACACCGGGTACTACTTATGAGTGGAGTGTTAGATCAATGTGTGATGCCAATGTTAGTTTGTATTCTGCACCACAATTTTTCACCACACTAACTGCTTGTCCGTCTATTGGTACTGTTACGGTAACTGAATTAGGTTTTAATAAAGCAAGATTAAGCTGGAACAGTTCGGTTCAAGTGGACACAGTAATGATTCGAATTGCTTTAAGTGGAACAACAGATTACAAAGTGATTAAAATTGCAGGTAATCCAGGAAATTATTTTGTGATGGGCTTGCTTCCTCAAACTACATATGATGCATGGGTAGCTACTAAATGTTCTTCAGGCAGCACTTCAATATGGGGAGCAGGCGTAACGTTTACCACCTTTATCGAACCCGGTTCACGTAGTACACCGGAGGCCGGACAATTACATTTGAATGCGTTTCCAAATCCTACTAAATATCATATTGGATTTGTATTCGATTCGAAAAGTGAAGCGCCCTACACAGTTAAAGTTTGTGACCTTATGGGAAGAGTGTTACTTGCAGAAACTAAAATAGCTACCGAAGGTAAAAATGGTGACGATGTTAGCTTGGCAGGTTTCACTAATGGTTTGTACATGTTGGTTGTTGAACAAGGACCAATGGTAGGACGATTCAAATTTAATATCAGCAAATAAAAAAAAGAATTCTACAAAAAACTCCCGGATAATCCGGGAGTTTTTTTTATTCTGAATATAATAAATATTTCTCTCTTTGTTTTTTAAATTTATTCAATCCGGGTTGCCAGCTATTTCTTATTTCAGCAGCACTGATTCCCGAAATAATTTGCTTCCGTAAAGTATCGGTTCCGGCCAGCGTATCAAAAAATTTATTAAAAAAATTTTCTTTGTCAGGATACGCATCATACATATTTTTGACCCATTCAATCATTATTCTTTTCTCTGCCAAAATCAATTTTGTTTGTCCGCTCATGTCTAAAAAAGTACAAGTTTGTTTTTCATACGGTGGGCTTTTAATTACTCCTGGAATTTCATGAGGTACGTCGGTGATATTTCCATTTTTAAAACCCGGATACCCTATCATCTCAAAAGGTTTATTTGTACCTCTTCCTACCGAAACCGCAGCTCCTTCAAAAAAACAGAGGGAGGGATAAAGGTAAATCGCATTCATGCTTTGTAAATTTGGAGAGGGATTAACCGGTAACTGATACAATTTGTTATGATTGTAATTTTTAATTTTGACCACCTCCACCTCACACTTAACGCCATGCTCCAACCATCCTTCACCGTTGGCCATCATCGCATACTCACCAAACGTTAGTCCATGAACCACAGGAATAGGCGCAATGCCAACAAATGATTTAAATGCAGTATCCAATACAGGTCCATCTACATAAAAACCATTTGGATTTGGACGATCAAGAACTACCAGTTTAATATTGTTTTCGGCGCAAGCCTCCATCACATAATGAAGCGTTGAAATGTAGGTATAGAATCGTGCACCAACATCCTGAATATCGAAAACAACAATATTGACCCCCTTCAAATCTTCACGGGTTGGTTTTTTATGAGAACCATACAAAGAAATAATCGGCAGTCCCGTGAGGGAATCTTTTCCTGAGGAGACCTTGTCACCGGGACCGGCTTCACCTCTAAATCCATGTTCAGGTGCAAACACTTTTACAACATGTACCCGTTCCGCTAGCAATTGATCAATCAAATGACGACCATTTACCATTGATGTTTGATTGGCAACTACAGCTACCTTTTCTGATTTTACCAAAGGCAGGTAAACATCGGGCTGCGCGGCTCCTACAATTATTTCCCGACTTGTTGAATCAGCATCCCCCATTTCGCGTACAGCACCTGAGCAGGAAGTATTCAAAAATGTGGTAATCAGAAGGGCAACAAACCAGTTAAATTGTGTCATAATTCAGAAATTAGCAATCAATAGTGCGAAATTGGTAATTTTGTCCATCTAATTCAACATCCGTATTGAAATTCGAAACATTTATTGCCCGTAAAATTCTTCGAGGTAGGTCCGGAAATGGTCGGTTGGCGAATCCTGTGATTACTGTTGCTACAGGCGGAATTGCTCTTGGTGTTGCCGTAATGATTGTGGCGGTAATGGTTGTAACCGGTTTTCGCAATGAGATTACCCGTAAAGTTACCGGTTTTGGCGCTCATATTAGAGTTAATAATTTTGATTCCAATAACTCTTACGAGGAAGTGCCCATCAGCAATAAGGCTCCTTTTATTCAAAAACTAAAAGAGAATCCCGAAATAAGTCATGTTCAGCAATATGCTACTAAAGCAGGTATCATTAAAACGAATGATGAAATTCAAGGTGTTGTACTGAAAGGCGTTGCAAAAGATTATAGCTGGGACTTTTTTGCTGATAAAATGGTGGAAGGAAAAATGATCAGTGTAAACGACTCCTCCACTACTTTACAGGTGATGATTTCATTGAAAATGGCGCGACAACTTTCATTGAAAACAGGTGATGATATGATTGTTTATTTTATTGAACAGCCACCACGAATCAGAAGATTTATCATTTCCGGAATTTATGAAACGGGGCTCGATGAATTTGATAACTTGTATGCTTTTTGCGATATTAATGTAATTAGAAAATTGAATAATTGGGATGATAATCAGGCAGGTGGTATTGAAATTTTACTGAAAGATTTCAATAAACTTAATCAGGTGAACGATGAAATTTATAATTCGGCAGGTTACCAATATTACACGCAAAGTATCGTAGAGCAATATCCTCAACTCTTCAATTGGCTCGATCTTCAAAATGTGAATGTGATCATCATTATCACACTTATTCTCCTGGTTGCAGGAATTAGTATGATATCGACCTTGCTAATTATTATTCTTGAAAATTCAACTTTAATTGGAACGTTAAAAGCATTGGGATCTTCCGATAAAAGTATCAGAAAAATTTTTATTTATATCGCAATGCCCGTTATTGGACGGGGAATTATTGCTGGAAATATTATAGCGCTGGCCTTAGGTCTTATTCAATGGAAGTTTGGATTGGTAAAGCTTTCACAGGAATCTTACTACGTGTCACAGGTGCCGGTAAATTTTTCCATGCTTCATCTCCTACTTTTAAATGGAGGAACTATTTTGGCTTGTTTGATCATGCTGATTGGTCCCTCCATGGTGGTATCTAAAATTTCTCCGGCCAAAGTCATTCGGTTCGACTAACAATTCCATTTTACTGATTTCCCCTTTGTTAGGCTTTTTGTACCTTTGTACCCGTTTAATCAAATTAGCTTTATGTATTATAAGAATATTTTAGAAACCATTGGAAATACGCCACTTGTGAGGCTAAATAAGGTCACGAATGGTGTTAAAGCCACCGTTCTTGCCAAAGTAGAAACTTTTAATCCCGGTAACTCTATCAAAGACCGTATGGCGGTGAAGATGGTTGAAGATGCTGAGAAAGCAGGCCTTTTAAAGCCGGGTGGAACCATTATTGAAGGAACTTCGGGTAATACCGGGATGGGATTGGCAATTGCTGCAATAGTAAAAGGTTACCACTGTATTTTCGCAACTACCGATAAGCAGAGTAAAGAAAAAGTGGACGCACTTAGGGCCTATGGCGCAGAAGTGGTGGTTTGTCCTACCAATGTGGAACCGGAAGATCCGAGATCCTACTACTCAGTAGCTGCGCGACTGAATCGTGAAATACCGAATTCATACTACCCCAATCAATACGATAACCCCTCTAACGCCCAAGCGCATTATGAATCAACCGGTCCTGAAATTTGG
>JBBQVM010000013.1:0-23842 GCA_038211525.1 Bacteroidia bacterium | reverse complement strand
TGTTTTGGATGCTGCAATGTTCGCTGCCCAAACATCAAATTGCCACAACCTACTGATTTGGGTGCTACTACTTACATATAAATATTGACCGCTGGTGGAAAATTCACAACTCCAATACCAAGAATATGGTGAGGAAAGTGGCTGAGGCTCAACAAGGGTGGGGTTTGAAACTTGTCCTGTGCATCGATCAAAGTCATAAATTTCTATCATTCCACCTAAATTAGTAAATGTCAATTTATTAACATTCGAATTAAAGCATAGACTTCCTGAATTGGTACTATTGAGTGATCCTATTTGTTGAGTAGGAATAGTGGTAATTCCTGAAGAGGCTATTAAATATAAATTCCAGATATTATTGCCAGTGCCTGCAATAAAAGTTGATTCTCTTGTTATCACCCACCAGTCTCTTCCATTGCCATGTTTTATGGCCGTCAAACAATCAACAAGGTAGCCACTTGACAAAGAAATGTTTTTTTGTACCACTGCTCCTAATCCTGAATCTCCTCGCATGTCGATAACAGAGTACATTAAACCGAAAGGTAAGGTCACACCAATTGAAAATAAAAAGTATAGTGAATCATCAGCAGGGTCAGGAACAATTACCATTTCTTCGTACCAGCCAATTCCTGCTATTGAATCACCTTGTAACATTAATTGATGGTTTTGATTCCACACTTGACCTGAAGTTGCACTTGCATTATTAGAATTTGTATTCCCATAAAATAGCAAATTGCCGGAAGTATCCGAGATAGATACGCAGGATCCACGATTATTCAGTGAAGTGCTTACGGGAACTGGATTGCTAATATTATTAAAATTTATACCGGCGCTATCTCCAAAGCACCAGATATTGTTACGCTTTTGTGCAAGAGATGTACAAGAGATCATCAACAAAACAACGCAACAATATCGGGTGATTTTAATTTTAATCTTCATCATTTTATCAGACTGAATGATTTGGTATCCGAAAAACCTTGCGATGTGAGTACTCTGATTTTATAGAGTCCTTCAACATACGTTGCTAGATTTAATTCCATAGTATTTGCATTACAAGTTTTACTCAAATCTCGTCCTCGTCTGAAGCGCTGGCCCGTGGCTTGGGACGAGGATGTAGGTAGTATATGATTTAAGTGTAACATCATTTTTCTTATACCCTCAATCTTCTAAATTACTAATTACAAAATCTTAATTCTTATTCAATCACAACCTTCTTAGTCAACTTTTCTTTCTCCGTTTCCAATACCACAATATACATCCCTTTTGCAAAAGAAGCACAATTCAAATTCTTTGTAAAATAGGGCGGGTTAAGTGTGCCGCTTTCGCTGAAGACTTCTTTTCCTCTAGTATCATATACCCGTAACCGGTAGTTGTGGCCGGCTAATTTTTGGGCGTTAATGAAGGCAGTTTGCCATTGGGGATGGTAGAATACAAATAACTCTGCAGGTTGAAGGGTGGCTGGTGCAGGGTTAATGCCAACAAGGGTATCACAAGGACTGCCAAATAAAGGACCTAAATCGTAATCGGGGTTATTAGGGAGACCCCAGTAAGTGCGTTTGCCACCTAGATAAAAACTCCACGGTTGAAAATCACATGCTCCGCCTGCTGAATCCGGTGAATTTATTAAACTCAAATTCATATTTTCTAAATAATATTGGCTGGAATTGTAACTAATATAATTAAAACCACCTCCAGTCCACGCACAACTAAAATATATTTTATTATCTGGTCCTCTTTTGAGAGCTCCTGCTGTGTTTGCAGGATTTTGAACTTGCCAAAGCAATGTCTTTGTGGAAGGAATATTAGATGCCCAGGTATCAAATTGCCATAGTCTACTGATTTGGGTGCTGCTACTAACATATAGAAATTGACCACTCGGAGAAAACTCACTAGACCAGTAATAGGGATAAGGACTGGACGACAATTGTGGCTCAATAGTCATCGGATTAGAAACTTCACCCGTGCAACGATTAAAATCATAAAGTTCAATTAAGCCTCCCAGATTCGTAAAGCAAATTTTAGTTCCATCCGGTGAAACAGCAATATTTCCATTATTTGTCCCATTCAATTCCCCTACATTTTGCACAGGTATTGGACTAATGCCTGACGGAGAAATTAAATACAAAAGCCACGTATTATTATAAGCAGGTTGACCTACGGGAGATTCTCTTACCATCACCCACCAATCTCTTCCATTGCCATGTTTAATTGCTGTGATGCAATCAACCATTTTACCACTTAATAATGAAATGTTTTTTTGAGTAACCGCTCCCATACCATTGTCACCTCGCATGTCAACTATTGAATATAACAAGCCTATGGAATAGGTAACTCCTATAGAGAAAACATAAGATAATGAGTCGTCACCCGGATCAGGTACAATAACCAGTTCATGGTACCAGCTGTCTCCGGCAATTGAGTCACCGCCCAACATAGCTTGGTGATTTTTATTCCAAAGCAATGTATTGTAAGCTCCCGCAGTTGCGGCTCTAGTATTTCCATAAAATAATAAATTGCTATTGGTATCAGAAATAGAAACACATGAACCTCGCGACTTCACGGCACTGTGACCGACTACAACATTTGAGGTATCATTAAAATCCACTAATGCACTATCGCCAAAGCACCATATTGCATTCCTGTTTTGTGAATAAACAAAACAGGAATGCAAAACAAAAATCGATAAAATAATTATTTTTTTCAAACTCATTTTCTTATCTCGCAATAATTAGTTTTTTCAACTCATGAATACTTATATTATCATTTATGGGAACCACGTACACGCCTTCATCGAAAGAAGCAAGTGGTATTTCCAATGCATGTGTATTCGCTGCAACTTTAGTTTCCAATAAGGTTTGTCCTAGTATATTTTTCAGACTTAAAACAAAATCATTTTTCATATTCTCAAAATAAATTTTACACAAAGAATTTGCAAGGTTTGGTGAAATAGTGTTAAATCCTTAGGGAGACTACCCAAAAAATCATTAACAACCAAATAGCACGAAATTGTTGATACGATTGGCTTGTTAAGAATTTATATATAATTTAGTCTGACAATAATACTAAACTTTATTTTTTCTCAATAATTTCAATCTCCTTTTTAATTATTTTTCCATCAATAGTATCAGTAGTGGATTCAGAGTGCGTCAATCCTGCACCATGCATCTTACAATTGGCCATGCCTTCTTTACAATCACTCATTCTCATCTTTTTGCATTTCATCATGCAAGCCTCCTTACTCATTCCTTCAGGGCATTGATCCATCATGGGGCAGCCACCTTCTTTACCCATTCCTTGCATCTCACAACTGTGATTCATTCCACCCATTCTTCCATTACGAGCACTATGGTCATTTTTCATACCTCCTTCGTTACAACTTCCTTCGCTACAATCTTTTCCAATATGATGCCTCATCCGGCCAACGCCCCTTGCCAACTGACAAACCAGAACAAGACCAGCAATGGCTAATACCAACAGCGTGATCCAGCGATAGAAAGCGCCTAACATTTCTGTTTTAACTTTGGCAAGAAAACGCAAAGCGAATAGTATAACTGCGAGGGTGAAGCAAATAGAGATGTAGAGCATGATGATGGATTATTTTGATCAAAGATAGGCACAGTTGAGTTTATCGACAAATAATTATTTTCGTTTAAAGCAAATCGTTCATTTCTGCGAAACTGGAGTTAAGGGCATCAAAAACCCCTTCCTTCTTCATTGATCATGCCCTAATTTTATGGTTCCATTCCTTGTTGTTCAATTAAATTCATCACATTTCAATAAAATCAATAAATTTGACCTCTTCTACCTTGATAGAATATGAAAAAAACATCCTTAAAGAAAACGACCCCGACACTTAAATTCGATACCAACTGGAAATACGATCCATCACCGGAGAGTACCGACCATATAGTAATTGATAAGCAATATGATCTTTTTATTAATGGTAAATTTGTTAAGCCAACGAAGGGAAAATACTTCGATACCATTAATCCCGCCAAGGAAACTGTTATCACCAAAGTGGCCGAAGCTACCTCCGAGGATGTAGACAAAGCCGTTAGTGCTGCACGCAATGCCTATTCTAAAACGTGGTCGAAAATGCCACCTGCCGAGAGGGGGAAATACATTTATCGCATTGCCCGCATTATTCAGGAACGCGCACGTGAATTATCAATTATTGAATCTATTGATGGTGGAAAACCAATACGCGAATCACGTGATATTGATGTTCCGTTAGCGGCTGCTCATTTTTTTTATTATGCCGGTTGGGCCGATAAATTAGGTTATGCCTTGCCGGGAAAAACCGCTATGCCATTAGGCGTTGCCGGACAAATTATTCCCTGGAATTTCCCTTTGCTCATGGCAGCTTGGAAAATTGCTCCTGCTCTTGCTGCGGGCAATACTGTAGTACTAAAGCCTGCCGAAACCACACCTCTCACTGCTCTTAAACTTGCCGAAATAATCCGTGACGCCGATTTGCCTCCCGGAGTGGTGAATATTATTACCGGTGCAGGTGCTACCGGTGCGGCTTTGGTGAATCACCCCGGGATAGACAAAATTGCATTTACCGGCAGTACCGATGTAGGGAAAATGATTCAGAAAGCTTTGGCAGGAACAGCTAAAAGGTACACGCTGGAACTAGGTGGTAAGGCTGCTAATATTATTTTTGAAGATGCCGCTATTGATCAGGCGGTGGAGGGAATTATCAATGGTATTTTCTTTAATCAAGGCCACGTTTGCTGCGCCGGATCTCGGCTATTCGTCCAGGAAGGCATTGCCAAAACTGTTCTGCGTAAGCTGAAAGACCGCCTGGAAACACTTATTATAGGTGATCCACTCGACAAAAATACCGACATAGGTGCTATCAATTCAAAGGCGCAGCTAACCAAAATAAAATCATTGGTTAAAATTGGTGTTGACGAAGGCGGCACTATGCACCAGAGTAGTTGCGCTATTCCAACTAAAGGTTTTTGGTTCCGGCCAACGCTGTTCACCGATGTTGCGCAGTCGAGTCGCATTGTGCAAGAGGAAATTTTCGGCCCCGTACTAGCTATTCAAACCTTCCGCACGGTGGAAGAGGTAATTGAAAAAGCAAACAATACTCCGTATGGACTTTCAGGTGGTATTTGGACCGATAAAGGATCCAAAGTATTTAAGGTTTCTTCAAAGATTAAAGCAGGTGTTATTTGGGCAAATACGTACAATAAGTTTGACCCTACCTCTCCTTTCGGAGGATATAAAGAGAGCGGTATGGGAAGAGAAGGCGGCTTACATGGATTATATTCCTACTTAAAATAAGGTGCTGAACATTGAAAGAATTGGGCTGTAATGAATTAACCTAATAAGTTGATATATAATATATTATAAAATTATTCTTTTGTCTGATCGCAATGAAATTAGACCATTAAAATGTGTATTTACCTTGGCTTCGTAAACGCGCTTGAGGTTCCAGGTTCAGGCGTCATTACTTGCTTAAGTTACAAAAATGTAATTCCAAACATAAAGTCAGGTGGGACATTAACTTGAATTTATTTTTGGTGAATAAATAAAAATTTATAGCTTTATCCGTTATTTATAAATTTAACCCACCTGTCGACCGAGCATTGGAGGGCAGGCATAAAACCAAAAAGCATGATTAAGAATCTTAAAAATGAAGACTGGAAAGAAGTGAAGATGCCTAAAGACGCACTTCGTTACAAGTATGCCGTCTCTAGCCATGGTCGAATTGCCAGTTTCTCGAAAAAAATTGACGATGGTAAAGTTTTAAATGGAACTTCTATCGGAGGGTATCCAACATTAAATGTGAAACCATTCGGTGAAAACAAAACATTTTATATTCACAAACTGGTTGCTGAATTGTTTCTCAAGAAAACAAGTCCAAAGCAAAAGTTTGTAATTCATAAAGATCATAAAAAAGAAAATAACGCTGCTAAAAATCTGAAATGGTCGACCAAAGAAGAAATGGAAAATCATCAGCAGTCGAGTCCTTTAGTTTTGAAGGCCCGCGAAGAACGAATGAAAAAACCAATTTACAAAGGGCATAAGCTTACTGTGGGTGTGGTAAAACAAATTAAGAAAAAAATATTCAGCGCATCGCGTAAACAATCTATGAAAACTATTGCTGAACATTTTAATATTTCTGAAATGCAACTCTATCGTATCAAGTCCGGCGAAAATTGGTCACACGTTGAGATTTAATCACTACGTTTCAAGAAACCGATTAATTTCCTAATAGAATTTAAACTTCCCTTGAAAAATCAAGGGAAGTTTAGTTGAAAAGAGTCACCCATGCAACTAATATCCACTCATGCCTGCTACTGAACAACGTTTAGATATTCAAAAGACCTACAAACTTTACATTGATGGAAAATTTCCTCGATCTGAATCGGGACGGTATTTTAAACTGAATGATAAATCAGGAACTCTTATTGCCAACATTTGCAGAGGTTCCAAAAAAGATTTTCGCGATGCTGTAGTTGTTGCACGGAAGGCACAGGAGTCATGGGCAAAACGATCGGCATATAACAGAGGACAAATTTTATATCGAATCGCAGAAACACTCGAAGGTCGAAAATCGCAATTTATTGACTCCTTAATAAAACAAGGAAGCAGAAAAGCTGATGCCGAAAAGGAGGTCGTATCTAGCATTGATCGAATTGTGCACTATGCAGGATGGTCGGATAAATACCAACAAATTTTTAGTGCGGTTAACCCGGTGGAATCTTCGCACTTTAATTTTTCATTTCCCGAGGCAACAGGTGTAGTGAGTATAATTGCTTCTGCTACTCAAGGTTTATTAGGAATGGTATCGGTTATTTGTCCCATTATAGTGGGAGGAAATTCGGTTATAATTCTTCCGTCTGAAAATGCTCCGCTAACTGCAATTGAATTTGCAGAAGTGCTCCATGCATCCGATCTTCCGGGTGGCGTTGTAAACATAATTACCGGTTATAAAAAAGAATTGCTTGTCCCTTTTTCCAGTCATATGGATGTGAATGCAGCTGTTTATTGTGGTGAGAATATGGAGGAATTAAAAACTATTCAGTCGAACGCTTCACTTAATGTAAAAAGAGTGGTTCATTATGCTTTTTGGATTTGGAATGAAGATGAAGCTCAAAGTCCGTACATGATCCTTGATTTTCAAGAGATAAAAACGACCTGGCATCCGGTGGGAATTTAGTTGATAGCGGAACTTAAAAAATTTAAGGAAGTAAAGTTGAAAATTCTTAATTTCTAATTGTTCACCAATGGTTTTAGTCTCTCATCTTTGGTTCTTAAATCTAAACCACCTTCATAAACTGACTTCAAATTAACCAAATAAAACGACCATCCTGAAGAGCAGCCAATTCGAATATTTTGTTTTGATTCATCGTCAGTAGGAATGTTGGTTTGTATAAGTGCTACAACCGTATGGCCTAACTCTTCTGTAAGTAGAATATCCACCAAACATTGTCCGGCGAAAGTGAATTGAAGATGATTCTTGCCATTTGCCACCGTTATTTTCCCGAATTCTGTTTCATTATATAAAAACCAATTCCATTGATAGTTCATACCTTGCTGAATAGTTTCAGCAGGGTCCAAATCAACACCGTTTTCATACTGAAACTTTGCTGATTTTAAAAACCAATTTTCGATTTGTGAAGGAATTGTCCAGGCATTGTAAATTACCTCAATTGGAGCCTTAATAGCAATACGTTTATTAAATTGCGTCCAGTCGAAATTTTTCATTTTAAATTAATTAAGCCTTTTTAATTCAAATAAATCTTTACGTCTGTCTTTAAGGTTTTTCACGCTGCCATAAGCATGCAATTGTCGAAGTAAGTCAATATCTACATCTGAAATTAAAATCATTTCAGTATTGGGAGTGGCCTCTGATTTTATTCCGTTGGCCGGAAATGCAAAGTCGCAGGGTGTAAAAACCATTGACTGCGCAAACTGAATATCCATGTTATGAACCTTAGGTAAATTACCTACGCTTCCGGCAATAGCCACAAAACACTCATTTTCTATAGCTCTCGCCTGCGCGCAATGCCTTACCCGAGAATACCCACTCTGTGTATCTGTCAAAAATGGAACGAATAAAATATCCATACCCTGATCGGCTAGCAAACGGCTAAGTTCAGGAAACTCCACATCGTAACATATCAAGATTCCTATCTTACCACAATCGGTTTCGAATGTTTCTAACTTCGATCCTCCTTTCAATCCCCATACGCGCGCCTCATCAGGAGTTACATGAAGTTTTTCATATCGCTCAACAGTACCATCTCTTCTGCATAAGTATCCAACATTGTAAAGATGATCACCAACCAACTCGGGCATACTTCCGGTGATGATGTTAATATTATAGGAGATAGATAGTTTTGAAAATTCCTGGACTAGTTGGGCAGTATGTTCTGCCAGCTTGCGAATAGAATCAGCTTCACTAAGATGATTGAATTCTGCCATGAGCGGACCATTTAAAAATTCAGGAAATAGTGCAAAATCGCTTTTATAACCACTCAAAGCATCTACAAAATATTCAACCTGTTGCATCAAATCCGCTACATTCTTATAAGAACGCATTTGCCATTGAACAAGTCCCAAGCGAACTACTTTTTTTATTATAGAAGCTTTGGTACTTGGTTTTTCATAATAAATATTATCCCATTTCAATAATACAGCAAACTCCTTCGACACCGCATCGCCTTCGAGATAACCTTTCAACACACGAACCGGTCGGAAGTCATTGGATAACTGGAAATTTAAAACAGGATCGTGAATTTCCCGCAATTTTACTTTCTCCATATATTGTTTAGGAGTCAAGTCATTCGAATAAGTATGGTAATTAGGAATACGGCCACCAAATACAATCGACTTCAAATTTAATTTTTCACACAATTCTTTTCTATAGTCGTACAGCCTTCTGCCCAATCTCAAACCACGCCAATCGGGTTTAATAAAAACATCTATTCCATACAGAGTATCTCCATCATCATTATGCGTTGAGAAAGTGTAGTTACCTGTAATTTCTTTATAGGTGTGTTGATCATCAAATTTTGCATAATCAAGAATTATTGTAAGTGCACAACCTGCAATTTGTCCATTCACTTTCAAAACCACCTGACCTTCGGGAAATTTCTCTAATAATGTCTTAATATGATCCTCCTTCCAGATGGAACCGGGCATTGATTGATAAGAATTAATCATTGCCAAACGCAATTCATCATAATCATTCAATGACAAATATTCTAATTCAATATTTTCGATTTTCTTACTCATAAAATTTAAACACTTAATTTAATTGATTGTTTGTAATTGCGAAGACAAATATTATTTCATAATTACTTTCAAAAAACAAAAGTAATTAAAATTAATGGCAATTCAAAGTTTAAACCAATTGCCATTCAATAATATAGCTGCAAATCGTTAAAGCAGAATTAAATCATTACTTTTAACAAATTAATTCTTAAGCGATCTAAATAATTTTTTTCGAACAAATGATGATTAAATAAATTCTTAAAATTCAATTTCTTAAATAAAAAATAGTGTCCTAAAATATTTACTCCAATAATTATTACATGAAAGAAATTTTAAAAACCGAAGTAATCTCCATAGGCGATTTTGTTATTTCATTGGGAAATATGGTAAATGCAATTATTATTTTTATTGCTGCCTATTTTCTCATTTACATTATTTCATTTCTTATAACACGATCGTTCAAGAGGCGAAATCGCCCGGACGGAAGGCATTTGTCCATCATTCAACTATTAAAATATTTTGTATGGACCTTAACTATTGTGTTCATGCTGCAATCCTTGGGAATCAATATCACTTTCCTCATTGCAAGTTCGGCAGCACTATTGGTAGGTATCGGTTTAGGATTGCAAAGTGTATTTAAAGACTTTATCTCAGGAATAATTTTATTGATAGAAGGAACTATTAAAGTTGAAGATGTGGTGGAGGTCGGTGGAATGGTGGTACAGGTTAAAGAAATATCAATTCGTACTTCAAAAGTTGTTTCTCGGGAAGATATTAATATCATTATTCCAAATCATAAGTTTATTGAAGATAACGTTATCAACTGGACTCACAATAGCATGCCAACACGATTCCTGATTGAAGTCGGTGTAGATTATGCTTCCAATGCCGGGCTTGTTGAATCGGTTCTTAAAGCATGTGCAGCCAGTCATGCTGATGTAATACAAGAAGAATCTTTTAAGCCAAGTGTTCGCTTGCAGCACTTCGGTAATTCATCGCTCGACTTTCAATTATTCTTTTACAGCTATAATCTTTTCAGGATCGAAAATGTTAAAAGTCAGTTAAGATTTAAAATTTTGGAGGAGTTTCGTTCCAATAAAATAATAATTCCTTTTCCTCAACATGTGGTCCATTATGCAAACAAAGTGGAAAATTAAACAGGGTTACCCATTGCACTACAAAATCGATAGTTGAATACAAATTCAATAAAAATTGTGTTATGCCATTTTCTTATATACTGAAAAGTGAATGCAAAGTCAAATCCACAGGAATTAATAAATTCAAAGATACCAGATCGTATTGCTGCTGATAGCTAAAATAGTATCTTAATTCCTGAAAATAAAAAGCGGGATTCCAAAATGGAATCCCGCTTTAATAAATAATAGGTTAGAAACAACTACTGCTTCACTATTTTTTGAACCAATGAATTTTTGTCAGAAGAAACAATGACTTCATAAATTCCGGCAGCAACATTGGACATATCTAATGCGTAGGTTGTTTTCAAATTATCCCCTGAAACTTCCTTCATCAAAATAGTTTGTCCAATAGCGTTATTGATTTTAACAACACAATTTCCACTTGTAATCATGCTTCCAAAATTAATCAGCAATACATTGTTAACCGGATTTGGATAAACAGTAATATTAGTTTGGTCATTGACTCCTGCAATTCCTACTGTGGTAACCGTTACCGATTGATAAGACGTATCAGAGCAGTTACCATCAGAAATTACTAACATAATATTGTAGGTGCCATTCGCAGTATAAGTATGAACGGGATTTTGAATTGGAGAAGTTGTTCCATCACCAAAATCCCACATCCACGAAACAGCGTTAGTTGAAAGGTCGGTAAAGGTGTAGGTGGTTAAGGATGTTGTGTAACTGAAATCAGCAAGTATTGGGAACACATCAACATTCACAGGTGTACGTGTGCTGGTACAAGGAGGCGCTTGGATTTCCCAATCATAAAAGTAATAGTAATAACCTGCCGCTCCGGCGTTAGTTCCTGTTATAGAAACCAGATTTGAAATCTGGTAAGGGAATACACTGCCGCTGTTATTTCTATACAAACTGATGTTACTGGTAGCAGGTATTCCAAGTTCGAAATTAATTCCTGCAGGAACATCAAAGTTAAGTGTGATTCTACTCATGCCATCAGGAACATTTACGGTGATCGAATTTAAAACAACTCCACCGCTGTTAGTTAATGTAATGGTTCTAATACCGGCGCCAGTTGCAAAAACTTTTACCGAAACCAGTTTAACAGGGCTCAAACAATCGAAGCTCAGGAAACGATAGGTTGCATTTGTATAGACGCCTCCTCCTCCTATGTTATTATCCACAGGACCAAAATTTTGAGTTGAAGGGTAGATATCGCTTTCAACATAGTAAGTTGTTGAAGCAGTTAATACCGGAGTGGTAAAAAATGCACCTGTAAACAACGATGTACCTCCGAAAGGATCTGTGTACCAATTAAGAGAATCGGCTCCGATTGCAGAGATACTTGCAGTGGTTCCCGGACAAATAGTTACGTCTGCCGCAGCAGGGGCAATTGGCAAATTGATAGTGATGTAGGAAGTCAAGGTATGAGTATCACTTCCAAAACCATTGGATGCGGTTAAGGTAACAGTATATACACCGTTAGTTGAATACGTATAAGAAGGACTTTGAACTGTTGAAGTATTACCATCACCAAAATCCCATAACCATGAGGTTGGTCCATTTAAACTTAAGTCAGTAAAATTTACTGACCCGTTGCAGCTTGTTGTGATATCGGCAATAAAATTTGCTGCAGGCGGAACGTTAGAAATTTGACATTGCCAGTTCACAGCAAACCCCGCATTGGTTACACTCACATCTGATGTTTGAACCAGAGTGATAGATGATCCGGTTGAGGTTATTGTACCACCGTTTGGCAATGCAAACCCACTGTAAGCCCCAATTAAAGGACTAGCAGTTGATGGGCCGTCGTACACATTAAGAAAATCGTAAGTGGCTTCCATTTCAAACAATGTAAAATTGAGCGTTACTGTTGAGGCCCCTACCGGAGAAATCGTGATAGTGCTATTAGTATTATCTGCGTAGTTTGATGTTGGACCTCCTGTATCGAACAGTTGACCGGCACAGGCTGTTTGTGTTTGATTAGTGCCATTATTCAATATTACTACGCAAGGATTATTTTCATCAACACTAATGTATGCTAATTTGGTTAGTGAATCAATTCCACATGATCCCCCATCAGCAATAAGCTGTATATCATAAGTACCATAAGCGGTGTAAGTGTGCGAAGGACTGGTTGCATTACTAGTAGTTCCATCGCCAAAGTCCCACGTATATACGCCACCGTTATTGCTAGAGTTCGTGAAAGTTACAGTGGCTGGAATTTGACAGAAGTTGGTAAGTGGTGCATCGAAATTACTGGTAACACCTGCCACAAAAGTATTTCCAACGCCAACTGCATGCCAGGCATTTGTGGTTTGAATTACAGCATTTGTACAAGCACCATACAAATCGGCTGCAGCCTGAATTGTATAATAACGTGCATCGGCGTAGGTAGCGTTTGGAAACATGTAAAGTGACCATGCACGATACAGGATAGCAGCGGCAGTGTCAATTCCTAAAGGCGACACATTATAGGCATTTCCAATATCATTGGTTCCGGTTCCACCTTCTGTTAAAAGGTAAAACCAAAAATTAAGTACTCCGCTGTTATTATGCACTTCATTGGGTGCATTCCAATACTGACCTCCGTAGCAATCGGGATTTTGAAACTGGTTCGGGTTCGCCATATTTCTGAAAGGTGTACCACCAATTTCATTTCCTATCATCCAATCAATGTTGGCAGGTTGTTTACCGAAATACCGAATCGCATTTCCCATGCAATCGCTAAATCCCTCATTCATGCCACCCGATTCATCCTGATAAACAAGTCCGCAGGTATTTTCAGTAACTCCATGTGAAATTTCATGTCCTGTAATTTCTAAAGAGGTAAGCGGTGTGTAACCATTGCCTCCATCACCGTAAGTCATAGATGTTCCATCCCAAAATGCGTTCACATAATTAACATCGTAGTGAACATAGCTTAATAATTTCTGACCGGCATCATCAATACTATTCCTGTTAAAGTGATAAAAATAATAATCATAAGTCATTTCAGCACCCCAATGAGCATCGGTTGCATATTGATCTTTTTGAGGATTTACATTATCCCAAAAATTATCAGTATCAAAAAAATCGGTGTTAAGATAATTTGTTCCTTGTAATAAATTATAAGTTTCTACTCCTAATCCACGAGAAGTGTTGCGTAAACGATAAGTAGTTGCATTCACACTATCTGTAGTCATAAGTCTTGAACCACTATAAGCAGTTATGGCTGTTGCCGGGACATCTGTATCTTGTATACGGTTAATCTTATAAATTACATTCCCGGTAACAACATCTACAAAAACATATTCTCTATCGAGTGGCTGCTGTGCATAAATATCGAACTTATAACACAACCTATAATTTTCAGCTTTGTATTTTCCATTTACAGGGGCATAGGCAAGTTCACCTTTTGGAAACCAGGTGGCAGCGCGATCGTTCTTCACATTTTTTAAATGCTCTTCCCAAGAAGGCACCTGCCAGCGATAAACAACTGCATTCATGTTTTGTAGTGCCGTATTCAAAGCTGCACTTTCGTTTACTACAACATTTTTTGATGATTCAATTTGATCAAAAATTTGTCCGTTCATCGAAACAATATTATTGTTGCTAACATGTAATAGATACATAGTTCCTTCCACTTCAAAACCATTTATCGTTTGACGATAACGGTAATGACTCATACCATTATTTTCATGTTGCACATTCAATAATTTAAAACCTGTATGTGCAGGCAATTTATAATGAGTCATCATCCATTGCTCAAACGAATTGAACGGGATTTCCGATCCTGTTCTGAATTTCACATATTCAGGAACGCTAGAAATAGAAGAAGAGACTACTCTTTCAGCACCCGGCACTGTTCTCTGTGCATCTGTACCCGTTAGCTCTTTCGCATGTAATGTAAATGCCGGCAACATGAAAATTGCCAGTAGATAAGATAGAATTTTTTTCATTAAAGATAGATTTGGTTGTGTAAGGAAAATTTCAAATTGGGGTTGTTATCAATAATCCCTTTTTGGATGCTACTATTGCTATTGGAAATCCAAAAATTTGTAAGGGTTTTTGACGTGATAAATATAGGAATAAATACTTGTTAACACGGTATAGATGCAATGATTCTTAAAAAGATGCATGCATTTCCCTATAATCTACCAAACTCATGTTATTATATTGTATTTCAATATTATAAATATCAATTGAAGTATTCCAACATGCAACTTTACTTTTAAGAGGTTATTCCTGCTAACCTAAAAGTCGTGACGATCAACCAGGTTTAAAAAATCCGTATTCCAAACAAAAAGAAGTAAATTCCATCATCCTAAATACTAAACTTATTTTTCTAAAAATTTTCTGAATCAAGGTTATTATATCATGGCCCTTACTTAGCACCCCGGTATCAGTTTCGGTAAACGCTAAATTAAATCACTTTTGGTACAAATATACCATTGGGATTTGGTGTAAATCAAAAATTTAGGCGAGGAGCCATAAATGCAACTATTTCACCCCTGACGGAGATCTTTTCTTTAGCTTTTTGACAGGAAAAACCCTACCTTTGCGCTCCAATTTTCACCAAAATACCGCCTCCCCTCAGAAATGTCAAAATCGACACATATAGTTGCCCAGCAGTACCGGGTTACCAAAGCCGACAGAGTTCAACAAAAGGGTCATAAACCTTGTATCCTCTGGTTTACAGGACTTTCCGGATCAGGCAAGAGCACCTTGGCCAATGCCGTGGAACAATTCCTTTTCGAAAAAGGGATGAACACTTATGTGCTCGATGGTGATAATATCCGTTTCGGACTCAATAATAATGTCGATTTTTCACCTGAAGGCCGTACCGAAAATATTCGTCGAATTGGTGAGGTGGCTAAACTGTTTGTCGATGCCGGAGTAGTAGTTCTTACTGCCTTTATCTCCCCGTTTCAGTCCGATCGCGACAAGGTGCGTGCTTTGGTAGGAAAAGATGAATTTGTGGAGGTATTTGTTGACTGCTCCCTTGAAATTTGCGAACAGCGTGATGTTAAAGGACTCTATAAAAAAGCACGCGCAGGTGAAATCCCCGATTTTACCGGCATCAGTTCCCCATTCGAAGCACCTAATAACCCTGAGCTAGTAGTGCATTCCGATCAATTGTCGCTCGACGAGTCGGTTGCACAAGTGACTGATTTTATTATGAAAAAGATTTTAGTTAAACTATGATTCTATACAATTTAAATCACCTTCGGATCCTCGAGTCAGAGGCGATCTATGTGATTCGCGAAACAGCGGCGCAATTTGAAAAACCGGCCCTTCTCTTCTCCGGTGGAAAAGATTCTATCGTAATGGTACATTTGGCTCGCAAGGCCTTCTTCCCTTCCAAAATTCCCTTTCCATTAGTGCATATTGATACAGGACATAATTTTCCGGAGACCATCGTATTCCGCGATAAATTGGTAGCTGAAATCGGTGCTCAGCTATTGGTAGGTTCTGTGCAGGAAAGTATCGATACCGGTCGTGCGGTTGAGGAAAAAGGTTTTAATGCATCCCGTAATATGTTGCAAACAGTTTCATTACTAGACACCATCGAAAAATATAAGTTCGATGCTTGTTTGGGTGGCGCCCGAAGAGATGAGGAAAAGGCGCGTGCGAAAGAACGTTTCTTCTCACACCGTGATGAGTTTGGACAATGGGATCCGAAAAATCAAAGACCCGAATTGTGGAACCTCCTTAACGGGAAAAAACATGTAGGCGAAAACTTTAGGGTTTTCCCTCTTAGCAACTGGACCGAAATGGATGTGTGGCAATATATCGCCATGGAACATCTTGAACTTCCTACCATATATTTTGCACACGATCGTGAATGTATCATGCGCGATGGACAAATTCTTGCAACATCAGATTTTATAAAATTGAAGCCTGAAGAAACACCCGAGATGATGCACGTACGTTATCGTACCGTTGGTGACATGACCTGCACCGGTGCCGTGTTTTCTCCTGCAGCAACCGTAGCTGATATCATTGTTGAAATTGCTGCATCACGCACCACCGAGAGAGGTACACGCTCCGACGATAAGCGTTCTGAAACAGCAATGGAAGATCGTAAAAAACAGGGTTATTTCTAAAATCTGCATCGTGTTTAACTACTAACGGTGTGCACAAGTAGTTTTTTATTAATCAATTGAAATATGAAAACGAATAACTGGGATAATTATAAAAATATGGAATTGCTTCGCTTCACTACTGCAGGTAGTGTTGATGATGGCAAAAGTACACTTATAGGAAGACTGCTTTACGATAGTAAATCTATTTTTGAAGATCAGCTAGAAGCAGTTGAACGTACCAGCAAAGCAAAAGGATTTGAATACGTGGATCTTGCTTTGTTAACAGATGGTTTAAAGGCAGAACGCGAGCAGGGAATCACCATTGATGTTGCCTACCGATATTTTGCAACTCCAAAACGTAAATTTATTATTGCCGACACTCCCGGACATATCCAGTATACCCGCAACATGGTTACCGGTGCATCAACCGCTAACCTTGCACTGATACTGGTTGATGCTCGCAAGGGAATTCTCGAGCAAACTAATCGGCATTCTTTCATTGCATCGCTGTTGCAGATACCACACATCATAGTTTGTATCAATAAAATGGATCTGGTTGATTATAGCCAAGATGTTTTTGACGACCTGGTGAGTGAATATAAAAAACTCTCTTCTCGTCTCGATGTAAAAGATGTGCACTTTATTCCTATCAGCGCCCTTAACGGGGATAACGTAGTGGATAAATCAAAAAATATGGACTGGTACCAGGGCTCTACGTTACTTTATTTACTCGAGAGCATTCACATTAGCAGCGATGAAAATCATATCGACTGTCGATTCCCTGTTCAATATGTTATTCGTCCGCAAACACAAGAATATCACGATTTCCGTGGTTATGCGGGGCGTATTTCAGGTGGTATATTTAAACCCGGCGACAGTGTTAAAATTTTACCTTCCGGGTTCACCGCAAAAATAAAAACTATTAATCCTTTGCATGAACTGAGTGTAGAAAATTCAGTGAACGAAGCCTTTTCACCTATGTCGGTAACTATTACCTTAGACACTGATATTGATATTTCACGTGGTGATATGATTGTGCGGGAAAATAATGTGCCTACTGTTTCGCAGGATATTGATATGATGGTTTGCTGGATGAGTGATCGTCCGTTAAACCTTGGCGGGAAATATTCCGTAAAGCATACCACCAAAGATGTACGCTGTATCGTAAAAGAAATTCGTTACAAAGTTGATATCAATAGCCTGCATCGTATTGAAACAGATAAGCAAATTGGAATGAACGATATTGCCCGAATCCAAATTCGCACTACCGCTCCTCTTTTCTACGACAGCTATCGTAAAAACCGTATTACCGGAAGCGTAATCCTTATTGACGAAGCAACCAACGAAACAGTTGGGGCTGGTATGATAATATAAGTAAGCACTTCCTAACTACAAATATAAAAATTTACCAACTCACGAACTTAAGCATCCAAATGGTTAAGTAATATAACATAACATCTTTATAGCATCATGCATTCATCCCTTCTCGAAAAAGCTATTATTGCCGCAATGGAAGCGGGACGCGAGATTAATGAAGTTTATGATGGCCCTCATGAGATTGAATTGAAGGACGACAAAAGTCCATTGACGATTGCCGATCGGAGATCGCATAATAAAATTATGGATCACCTTCAGCATACTAAATTGCAAGTGTTGAGTGAAGAAGGCAAATCGATTCCGTTCGAAGAACGTAAACACTGGAAACAATTCTGGATGGTTGATCCTTTAGATGGCACTAAAGAATTCATAAAACACAACGGCGAATTTACAGTCAATATCGCTTTAATAGAAGATAACATTGCTACATTGGGAGTAATTTATGCACCGGTAATAGACGTTTTATACATAGGTGCAACATGGTTACCCGGCCTAATTTTACAAAATGCAATGGAGACTTTTTTATCTCTTCACAATACTGATCATTTCATTGATCAACTTTTAGCATCCTGTTCCAAAATGCCAGTCAATAAAACAAAGCGCCCCTATACTATTGTTGCCAGCCGCTCACACTTATCTCCTGAAACAGAAACATTCATCGAACAAAAACGAAAAGAGCATGGTGAACTGCAATTTATTTCAAAAGGCAGTTCTTTAAAAATTTGCCTCGTGGCAGAGGGTGTTGCAGATGTGTATCCTCGTCTAGCTCCTACCATGGAATGGGATACCGCCGCCGGACAAGCTATTGCTGAAAGTACAGGTTGTACATTTATTAATTACGAAACAAAAAACAGAGTGACTTATAATAAAGAAAATTTACTGAATCCTTATTTCGTTACAGAAAGAAGTTAAAAGTTGCCAGCCTCCCTGACCTTGCTAACTAGATTCAATTCTTAATTGCTCAGTTGGGAAGGTGACCAGTAGACAGTGTTTAATGTTTTCACTTACCCTCCCAAGCACTAACCCATTCCATGAATTTTAAACGCATTATTGCTTCACTTAAAGAAGAAAGTTTGCGGGAAATAATTACAGGCACTGCGGCCACTTTTATTATTCGTCTTTTGGGTTTAGTTGTTGGATATGCTTTTACATTTTTAGTATCACGCTATTTTGGTTCGCGTGTTCTGGGAGCCCACACCTTGTCAGTAACAGTATTAATGATGTTTAGTGTTCTTGGTAGGATGGGAATGGATACACACCTGGTAAAAAACTTCGCAAAAGATCATGCCGATGATCGTTGGGACCGGGTGTTGGAAGTGTACAAAAAAACATTAATGGTGATAGTACCCATTGGATTGCTATTATCCATAATTTTATTTTTTACTTCAGGCCTCATTGCCGAACACGTTTTTAATAAACCTTACCTCGAATCTTATTTTAAAATTATCTCCTTTGCTGTTTTGCCTATGATAATGCGGTTTGTAAATAGTGAATGTTATCGTGGGCTTCGCCGAAATGTGGAATATGCCTATGGACAAAATGTAGGTTACCTCTTATATGCATCCGTAATTTTAGGAGTAGCATCGTTGTTCACCAGGAATGAATTAGTTCCTAACATCGCTTTTGTAATTAGCCTCGTCGTATTAGGTATTAGCAGTAGCTATTTTATACTCAAAGATATAAAAACACATAGCAAGACCCCATCAAACGAACTCACCATAAATGAGATGGTGCGACATTCGCTTCCGATGATGCTGGCTACATCCTTGCTTCTCATATCCGGATGGATCAATACGATTATGTTGGGGATCTGGTCGACTGAAAGTGATGTAGGAATTTATTCTGTCATTTTGAAAATATCTACTCTTGCAACGTTTGTGCTAATGTCAATAAACAGTATTGCGGCGCCACGCTTTGCTCAACTACACGCTAAAAATGATTCGCTCGGATTGAATACTTATGTAGGTCAAATTTCAAAAGTAATTTTCTTTTCATCGGTACCAATTTTTCTTTTTATTATCATCTTCAGAGAATGGTTATTGGGTCTATTTGGAGCAGAATTTATAGTAGGCTCACAAGCATTACTAATTACTATGCTCGGACAATCGTTCAACGTTTTTGCAGGCTCCGTAGGTGCTATTCTTAACATGACAGGGCATCAGGTGGCATTTCGAAATATTTTAGGAATTAGTACCGTTATTAACATTATTGCTTGTGCTATTTTTATTCCTTTGTTTGGATTATTGGGTTCCGCCATTGCCGGAATGATATTCATGGCCTGTTGGAATATTGCTTCAATGATTTATATCAAAATAAAATTTAATATCAAAACCTACTACTGGCCAAAAGCTGAAAATTAAGATCGTGTTTATCTCTAGCTATAAATTGCTTAAAATACTGACATATTAAATACAATTGACCTGAAGAATTCGAATTGAAAATAAAATGCTGAACGAAAAATATCTTTTTATTGGAGGTAGTACCAAATGCGGTACCACTTCTGTATTCAGTTATTTTGAATTTCATCCTGAAGTGTGCCCTTGCGTAATGAAGGAGTCGAGGTATTTTTGGATGAATGAATACCCGCTCGAAGCTGCAACACGTGATAAAGATAAATACCATTCGTTTCATGAACTGTTTAAAAACTGTGACAGCAATAAGTTGCGAATGGAAGCGACTCCCGATTATTTGTATTCATCTGCAACAGCAAAAAAAATAAAAGAGCAAATTCCCGAAGCAAAAATAGTTTTTATTTTACGCAATCCTGTCGACAGAATGTGGTCATGGTTCAAGTTTGCGAAGTTGAATGGTTTGATTGATCAGTTACAAACATTTAACGAATATGTGAAGTTACAATTCAACAATTTCGATCCAACTCGTCCTCAGCACTTAAGGGCTCTAGAGCAAGGAAATTACTATTCGTGTATTAAAACTTATATCAATTTATTTGGAACGGAAAATATATTAATTACTTTTTATGAGGATCTTGCCAGTGACCCATTAGCCTTTTGTGAACAAATATGTCACTTTAGTGGGATAAATTCTAATTATTTTAAATCTTATAATTTTAAAGTATATAATCAATCCATTGGAACAAGAAGTGTTAGTGCCCACAAGTTTTTCCGTAAATTAAAGCGTTTCATAAGACCAGTCACCAAGTTGTTCCACGAATCGTTGAGAAAAAGACTTAAATTAGCGGGATATTCTATTGAGCAGGCGTATACATCAGCCAACAAATCAAAAGAAGTAACTAATTTTGAAATCGACAATGATTTAAAAATGAGACTTGAAAAGTACTATAGAATTGATCGCGATCAAATTCATCAATTGACAGGAAAAAATATTGTTTGGAAAACATTAGCTGACAAATGAAATTAAAGTTCTCGTTTATCATCTTATTACTGGCACTATTCGTTCCCTTTGAGGTGGTGATATTGAAATACCTTCCCGTTTCCGATACCATTTATAGCTACCTCAGGTTCGCAGTAGAAATTGTTGTATACTTATTAGCTGGAATTGTTTTGGTTAGATATATCAGCGTTAAAAAACTCCCAAAAGGTACTTCGATAGATAAACCTCTTTTGATTTTTATTGGATATGCCTTGGTAATCACAGTAATTAATCATGCACCGATATTACAATCGCTTATTGGAATACGTGCGTTGCTTCGCTATGTTCCTCTCTTTTATGTAATGGCATTTATAAATTTCGAAGAAGGATTCACACGTAAGTTGCTACGTGGTGTTTTATTCATTACTGGTATTCAATGTATGGTTGCCTTTTATCAGCATTATTTTGGCATCGCCGATTTTTGGTATCCACGTGCCAGTGATCTTGAGATAGCAGGTAAGCAAGTGAATTTTCGTTTGCTTGCAAGCGGTTTTGGTAGCGGAAGAGAAATGGGTGCCGGTATTGGTACTTTTGGCGATTCTGTTTACCTTGCTCTGTTTCTGGTGATATCTTTCGCCATTGCCGTTGCCACTCAACAAAAAAATATCGGACTACCAAAATATTATAAATTAGTGTTCCTCATTATTTTATTAATGAATGCGGTAGCCCTCTTTTTCACCTACTCACGAGGATCTGTACTCGTTGCTATTGCGGCCATTCCAATAATAATTTATCTTGCCGGTGGGCGAAAAAAAATATTTGTGTATTCTATGGCTGCAATAGTCCTCATCACACCTATTGTTATTTTTTCCGTATTTCAACAAACGCCCTCCTCCACCTACGTCAATCCTAAAACAAAATACACCGATCCATTTTCTAACATGACCGCTGTGTTCAATAGTAGCTATGTTGACAACACAATGCAGTTTTCTCGCGGTGCGGTTTTAACCGAAATCGGCGGAAATCTGATTAGTTCATTCAAGCTGCTTGGTTATAGTCCGGCGCAAGATTTTGCACTCGATAAAGCCTCCACAAACTTGTTCGGATCTAACATGCCGATAAATAACCTCCCTATTATTAACGACGTTTACTGGGTAGCATTTGTAATTTATTATGGCCTTATCGGTCTCGCAATTTATTTTTTCATCCTTTTTAAAATTTTCAAAGCATCAGTTTTCGTATTTAAAAATACCGATGATCCCTACTTCAAAATATTCGCATTAGCAATGGCTGCTATCATCATCATTTGTATTCCCTACTCTCTCATATTAAGAACATTCGTGTTCCGATCTTTTAGTTTTTACTTCTGGTTACTGGCAGGGCTGATTTTTAACGAATGGCGTCGGTTAATGAATATTGACTATCAACATATTACAAATATGAAATAAATGTTTACCTTTATTAAATATTTAAGGGTATCACTGAAAATTAACTCAGTATTTTACAAATGAAAATAGTATTGGTTCACAAATTCTGGAGGAAGGTTGGAGGTGCTGAAGTTTATTTCCAAGATGTTGCACGTATTCTGCGCAGTTATGGTCATGAAGTAAAAATTTACACTACCGATTATAATGCCGAAGGTAGTCGCGATGTTTATGAAAGAGATGAAAATGTAATTTTTGGCGAAACCATTGATTACCTTAAAGGCGGTGTTATTAATCGATTAAAAAATATTCCTGAAGTAATTTACTCGACTAAAAACAAAGAACGTTTTCGAAAATTGCTTAAAGAATTTAAGCCTGATATAGTTCACGCATTTGCAATTTATGTAACCATCACGCCAAGTATTCTTGATGCTTGCCGCGAAGAAGGAGTGCCGGTAGTAATGTCATGTAACGATTACAAACACATTTGTCCTAACTACCGGTTGTTTCATCACGGAAAAATTTGTGAAGATTGTAAAGGAGGGAAATTCTATAAAGCCGTGGTAAATAATTGCTGCAAACACTCGTTGGCCGTTAGTCTCATTAGCTCTTTGGAATCTTACACCCATGACTTCAAAAATATTTGGAAAAAAAATGTAAGCGCCTTTCTTTTCGAGAGTAAATTTATGATGAATAAAACGGAGGAGTTCTGGGGTAAAGATGCCGCTAACCTGCAATTCCTTGGTAAACCTTTTAATGCTCCTCACTACAAAGCATCTACTAACGATCAGGGCTATATACTATTTCTTGGACGCTTGTCGGATGAGAAAGGTGTGGATATTTTAATCAAAGCAATGAAAGAAATTCCTCAGGCAAAATTAAAAATTGCAGGAAGTGGAACACATCGCGCTGTGTTGGAACAACTAATGCGAAATGAAAACATCAATAACGTGGAATTTCTTGGTTCACGACACGGTGAAGAAGTGGAAACACTTTTGAATAATTGCAGATTTGTAGTAGTACCCTCTTTGTGGCACGAAAATTTTCCTTATGTAATGATGGAATCTTTTGCACGTGGAAAAGCCGTGATTGGCTCCGATAAAGGAGGTATTCCTGAATATATTATTCCCGGCGAAACAGGTTTCATATTCCCTTCTCACGATCATCTGGCTCTGGCCGAAAAGATGAAGCAACTTTGGAATGAGCCGGAATTAGCAGCTAATATGGGTAAAAAGGCTAAGGAACTAGCTGA
>JBBQVM010000012.1:0-25397 GCA_038211525.1 Bacteroidia bacterium | reverse complement strand
ATCAAGAGCAGCAGGATCATTTGGATCATATTTCTTATATTGGTTATAGGCATAAGAAATAACTGTGTAGTAATACGTCTTGTGATTAATCAGTGAGGTAGTTCCTGTTGCAAATAAATCTGTATTTACAATAAACGTATGGCTTATACCTTTATCGGCACCATTTACAGCTTCTACAGGTACGTTAGCATTTACACCAGCGTCAAAATTGAAATTCACAATCTGACCTACGCCATCAGTAACATCACATTGGAACAATAATCGGATCTTATCAGGATTGCCAATGTCAGCTGTGCTGGCAGTTGCATCTGCTAATTGATATACTTGATATCCCTGAAATTTGAAATATTTCAAAGAGTCATCCACACCTACAATTGTTGGATCAGGTTCAGCATATAATTCAATTTTGTTAGTATTATAATTCTGAAGAGAGAATATCATTCTTTTATCAAGTTCTCTGATAACTAAATCAGGGGCAGCAGGACCATCGATCAATTTGAAACAATTATCAAATAGAGCCTGTGCTTTATCATCAGCTAATTGAACTAGTGCAACTGAAGCAAGAGGACCACCTTGTTGTGTACGTGCCCAAACAACTCCGGTTGTAATATAATTAACTGCACCGGGTGTTAAAGTAAATGTTCCTGCTGATTGAAGAAAACGACGATCTTCAGGTATGTTACCTGCTGTAAATTCAGACCACTCGCCAAGAATTGGGAAGTTAATAGGATCAGTTGTTCCTGGAAACATAAAATCACATACAGGGGCTGAAGCGTTACGTCCATCTCCACCATAAGTAACCGGTTGGTTATCTAACCAAATACCGCGAAGGTAGTTGTAGAAGTCAGTAAACCCGTTAGGATTACCTACTGGCGAATTATTTACGTTATTGTAGTAAAGAAATTTTGACATGATAATTTGTTCCGGAAGCACAGAATCAGTTATAGAAGTAACTATACCACCGGCAGTGATAAAAGTACAATCGGTACAACCGTCACGGTCATTATCCACTCCATCTCCCAAATCAGCCAAAGGCCCTTGGAAGAAATCAACACCGATTGCCGGAGGATTTAATCCATAACCAGATCCGGTTTCGTCATCAGCATCACCATTGTAGCAATAGCCCAAACCACGGGCAACATCACAACCAACATAGTCATCGGTAGCATTTCCAAGATCCGGATCTACCCATTGCCCAAAATAGGTATCAGTTAAGGTTAAAGTAGATCTGTTAATGATTTGGTATTTGTAAAATGTCATATTGTTAATCTCATCATTGGTTTTAAAACCAAATGCCTGTGCTCTAACTTCAAGTCCGATTGGCTCAGAGTTAGTTTCAGTATGAGCATTTCCTACATCATTGAATACCCACCAGATTGTTTTATCACCGAAAAGATAATCGTTACAAATTGGAATATTAGTACCTGGTACATTTGGAAAATTTACAACATTTTCCTGACCCAATTCTCCGGGAAGGAAGTATCCGGGATAATCACCATCTCTGTAATCATATAGCCCGTCATTGTTAACATCAACGAAAGGAGCCAAATAATGACCCTCATTTGAATTATCAAAATCGCCTGTTCCCGGCCAGTTTTTGATATCATTGGTAACAGCATTAGGATCTTTAGTGAAATCTAATACTTGGTTTTTTGTAATAATCCAATGACGATCATACGTCTGACATTTATTCAGAGGGATATTTACGATTGCAGTATCAATTGGTCCTCCCCAGAAGTCAATACCGGTTTGACGGTATGTCTGAGCAGCAACTTTTATCTGTCCACCTGCATCAATTCCACCTATCCATAAGGCACCTGCATAAAGTGAATTTTTATTGGAATTGATAGGTACTTCATATTTAGGGTTTGCCAGATCCCACCACATATCACCACCTACTAGGATGGTAGTACGGATGTTGTTGATATCAAGATCAGCCTGTGCAGTGGTTGGATTACAGTTAGCTGCTACTTTAGCTATTTTATTTCCATTTCCTGTAACGCCCACGTTTTGTTTGGCATTTACTGAGAACCCTGTCAACGACAGAATAGCAGCGGCGGCCATTGAAAAATTGGTGATTTTAATGCGCTTCATCATATTTGGTTATTTTGTTTCTGTTTTAATTAATTTATTAAAAATCAAGTTTAATACCCAATCTTGCTCTTCTTGGCAGACTGTAATTAGATGGGTCGTTTACTTTAATGCTGTACTGATCTGTAAATGCTGTAGGATCAGAAAGTGATCCACTGTTCAGCAATTGTTGTCCGGTAGCAGAAGCCAGGTAACCATCATCATTAGGGTTACCTGTGTAACGATAAACATTGATAATGTTTTGAGTATCAAAAAGGTTTTGAACCTGAATGTACACATTAAGATATGCCATTTTACCGTTTTCAGATTTTCCAAACTTAATTTTGAAATCACGATCCACTTTCAAGTCAATTCTATATTGCCAAGGAAGACGTGATCCATTGATTTCTCCATCTAATAAGCCTGAACTAATTTGTTGTAATCCAATGTTGTTAGCTTGAGTAGTTACATCACGCTGACGGCTATAAGGCAATCCGGATCCAGCTCTAAGTACCAAGTTCAATCCTGTATTTGCCAGAATTTGAGTATTCTTAATCATTGGACCATTATAATCTTTTCCTGCATCATAACGGTAGTCAACTGAAACTGTAATTGCATGACGTTGATCGAAGTCGAGTGGGGCAATTGTTCTCAGGTTAGGTTGGCCATTCTGAAGCAATTTATCAGAAGTACGGTCACCTGATCCTGTTCCATCGGCAAACTGTAAAGTATAGTTAGCAGAGAGGCGAATATTACCTGTTCTTCTTAAATCATAACCAAAAGATAATCCTTTAACAGTACCAAAATCGATGTTATCGAAAGTCAGATAACTAACAGGATAAGCGAAATTAACTTTTGTTTGTTGAATCATATCACGCAACTCTCTGTAGAATCCGGAAATACTGATTGCTGAACTTTTTGATAATGTTTGTTTGAAACCTAATTCATAATCAGTGGTACGCTCAGGTTTCAAGTTAGGATTATTCAACAAGGATCCTTGAGTTTCAATATAATAATAATCAAGTGCATTTGTCCTTGATCTGCTTGGCGGACGTTGAGTTAACACATCATAGTGTGCAAAAAACAATGCTTCATCAGATATTGGGAATGAAAAGGCAACACGTGGCATTACCGTGATAGCTGGTGCGTAATCTTTGAAACTATCTGATGGTTTAAATGCATCGGACTGAATACCACCCTGATTGATAACAAATTCAGGATCTGCTAACCAAGGAGAAACTTCACCACCAGACAACAAAGCTAATTGTTGAGGGTTGCTAACAACATTACCGGTAGCATCATACCAAGTATCCTCGTCACGGTATCCAACAATTGCAGCATTTTCAGGGTCACGAACATCATTTACGTAAACAATGAAATTATCACCAATGTTAGATGGACGATCAGGAGCAACTTCACCTGCTGTTCTGGCAGGGTAAAGCAGGTATTTATCTTTTAATACCTTTTGATTTGCATCATAGCGATCAACCCTAACACCAACGTTAAAGATCAAATCATTGATAGCAAACTTATCTTGAATATAACCGGCCATATAAATAGGTTCAAAAGAACCCATTGGACGTGTTTTATTACCATTAGCATCTGTGGCGGTCCAGAAATCATCAAAAGAAACAGCACCACTTTGCTTTTCACCTTTGTAATCAAAACCATAATAACCTACCAAGTTGTTTCCGGAATTGAGTAATTCATCAGCTGTGAACAAATCCAAAGTAAGTAAACTTGGGTCAATTGCGTCAATATTTAAAAAGTCTGAGTTTGATACATTAGAATATCCGGCTGAAGCTAGTTTAGATCGAACGTTTTCAAAGAAAGTGTTAAACCCATCGCTGTCGTATCTTCTATTATAATAAACGGTATTGCCATCATAAATTGGATTATCGGTATCCAACTGACGATTTTTTTCGTTGGCTCTCAACCTCATTAGTCCCCAAAGTCCAACCGGGTTAATTCCGTATTGCTGATCTGATCTTTGTTCATATTCAAAACCAGCAATGATAGCATGAGACTTAACATCGGCCGAAACTTGTGCAGAGACTCTGAACTGGGTACTTTGAGTATTTCTATATAAGTTATAGGTATAACCCGGACTCCTATATAAAGAATAGGTGTTTCTAGGCAAGCTTCCATTTACTAATCCTCCATTGGTAGCTACTTGAGCAAGATTTTGGTAATTTCCAATATAGTTATTGCCAACAAGGTTATAATATTGCGAAGTGTAAGCTTCAGTTATTGTATTAATTCCTCCTGGGTTAAAAAATACAATTGAATCAGACGGTGGATTGTTTTGAATATTGAAAATTCCTTGTCCACCCGGTCCGAATAACGTAAAGGCAGTATCAATTTGCCCAGTTATAGGATCTTGAGTGATAGTTGGGTTGTCATAAGTCAACCCTTGTTTTTTAATTACATCAAATTTACCTACATAACCATAATCGAAGAAACGATCTTCATGATTTTCATCCTGAAGAATGATTTTTTCTTTATTATAGTCTACTTGGATAGAATAATAGGCATTTTTGATAGAACTGGCAGATGCTTCAGCGTTGCCTTTGTTACCACCAAGTTTCTGAGTGATACGACCAAAAACTCTCCATGAGTCATCTATTTTTTGATTATTATTAGCTGGTGTAAATAGTGAATTGTTTAGAATAAACTCATTCTTGGAGTTGTGGTCGTAAGAACCACCAAAAGTAAGCGTAACGTTATCCAATGGCTGCACATCAATTTTACCTGAAACACGATAGCCCTTGGAGGCTACATTTTGCTTGGCTTTAATTTTTTCGAAATCGTTTGCAGTAAGGTATTCCGTTTTATTTCTATATACACTTCCACCTTGTTGAAGAGATGGATAAAGAGGGGAAGAAGTGATGTCATTATACACATCATCTTTCACTTTATACATTCCTATTGCAGAAGGATCAGGATCTTTCTCAATTTGGTATTCTCCTGACAAGAAGAAACCAACAATTGTACGATCAACTTTACCTTCCGCATTTTTCTTTGACCAGATTGGTCCGGAAAGGTTGGCACCGATTAGGTTGTAACCATATTTATCAAATAATTCAGAAGTCACAAATTCGACTCCACCAAAAAATTCTTTAGATGGACCCCTTGTTGTAATATTAATGATACCGCCTGTAGCATCACCATATTGTGCAGGAACACCACCGGTAACAACGGTAATTTGTTCAATTCCTGATTGGGGAATTGCCGTGGATCCTCTTACTTTAATACCATCAATATAATAATCGGTGGCATCGGAGCGAGAACCTCTAACATTTAAATCATCCCCTTCATCTTTTTGAAATACACCGGCAGTAGTAGCAGCCACAGACTTAACATCTCTGGTTGGAGCTACTTTAATCTCTTCTTGAGTCACCGTAGTTTGTGTAGAAGGATTTCCTTTGTCGATGATTGGGTTTTTGTAGGAGGTAACTTCCACTGCAGTAATATCTACAGCTCCTTTGGTCATCAACAAATCCTGAAATGTAATTTTATCTGTAGAAACCAGAACTCCGGTGATTTCAGCACCGCTGTAACCAACGAAAGAGGCTTTCAGATTATACTTTCCGGGAGTAAGTGGTTTAATGGTGAAGTTACCATCGAAGTCGGTTTGGGCTCCGCCAGCTTGGCTTCCGTTTATCTCCACAATCACGTTTGCAAATGGCAATGGCTCCTTAGTCGCCTTGTCCATCACCTTACCTTTAATTGCACCGGATTGGGCAAAAGCCGTGTAACCGGTCACAATTAAAACAGCAGCTGTTAATAGGTAAATTTTTCTCAGCATAGGGTTAATTTTATGTTAGGTTTTTAATAAGTTTTTCAATGAGGTGGGTAAAAGTAGGAATATTTAAAAGTAAACTCCAAACATTATTTCACTTTTTACACAATATTGACTGCATTAACTTTACAATTGATTAATAATAAGGTCTTTTAAGTATTTCAGATAACACAATTGCTTTCCTCAAATCGGCATTTCTGATCTCTGCAACTACCGGATTGAGCACATATGACTCATTTTCATCATCTTCGAAATGTACAATTTTGGAGGGTTGAGTACTTCCACCCTCTTTTGTTTTAAGAAATGATTTTTCCAATTTAGACCTACTCGCCAGCTTTTCTCTCTTTAGAGGATCCCTTACCTTGAGAACAGGTCTTTGCAACTTGCCAGTTTGATCAATTAAGATCCCTTTATTGGTTGATGGTAACTTTTTTGTAACGACAGATTTACGGGAAGGACTAGAAACTTTTGGCCAGTTTTCCTGAATAATCTCGCCAAAAGGCTTAGTTAAGTCCCTTTTTTTGGAAGCTTCTGAAATTTTCTTATAATTATTGTATACCACCCAAATAATGGCAACAACTATATAAAGAACTACTTTCAAATCATCCATAAATGCAACTAATTAGCATCACAAATATGCACATAATTATGTTGTAATGCACACAATAATAATTTGTGGCTAAGTTGTGACATACTTTATATAAAGTAGGCAATAATTACTTTTAATAGGCCCAAATTTATGTTAAATGCTGATTTGCAATTACTAAGAATCGCTACGTTAGTTGAATTAGCTCTCAAGAATCTTGTTTAAAATAGCATCAGTTCTCCACACTAGTCTGATAGATAAACAACTAAACAATTGTTCACAACTCAAACATTTGAAAACCAACCTCATCAACGAATAAGTACTATAATTCAAATTTATCCTATATTTGATTATTAAATGATGGGATAGAAAAAGCTATTTTTGCACTCCATTTTCAAAATCCAAAAATTATTCAGATTGAACAGTCATGCGTCTTACTACTCTTGAAATAAAAGGCTTTAAAAGTTTCGGTGATAAAGTTACTATCCACTTTGATAAAGGCGTTACCGCTGTTGTTGGTCCGAATGGTTCGGGGAAATCAAATGTGGTAGATGCGATTCGTTGGGTACTTGGTGAACAGAAAACCCGTATGCTGCGTTCAGAGAAAATGGAAAATATCATTTTTAATGGAACAAAAAATCGGAAACCTGCTAATCTTGCAGAGGTTCATTTAACTTTTGAAAATAATAAAGGAATACTTTCCACAGAGTATTCCACAGTATGCATTAGCCGTCGTTTATATCGTACGGGTGAAAGTGAATATTTATTGAATCATGTAACATGTCGTTTGAAAGACATCACCGATCTTTTTCTTGATACCGGAATTGGATCTGACAGTTATGCCATCATTGAATTAAAAATGGTGGATGAAATTCTTAACGATCGTAACAACACTATTAAATTTTTGCTGGAAGAAGCAGCTGGAATTTCTAAGTATAAGATCCGGAAAAAACAAACTTTTCATAAATTGGAAGAAACTGATGCGGATCTTACCAGAGTGAATGATTTGCTTTTTGAAATTGAAAAGAGTTTGAAACAGCTCGAAAGCCAGGCAAAAAAGACTCAAAAGTTTTATCGATTAAAAGATGAATATAAAGAGATAAGTCTTGCCTATTCATTATACGCTGTGAGGGAATTCAGTCACTCAATGACTGAGATGAAAAAGAAAGAAGAGTCTGTTTCAGATGAAAAGTTGAAGTATGATGTCGATTTGGATTCCATTGAAGCAAGTATTCAAAAACTGAAAGCTGAAAGTCTGGATAAAGAGAAATCACTTTCTATCATTCAGAAAGAATTGAATGAAATTGTACTTCAAATTACTAAGGGGGAAAATGAAACCCGGAACATTAAAGAAAAAATTTCCTTCCTTCACGACAAGCAGAAGCAGCTCAAACATCAGAATGAAACTGATGAGAATACTATTACTGAATTGAATGAAAGCATTACTATACTTTCTACTGAAAAAATAACAGAAGAAGAAACGCTGAAAAATTTTGAAACTCAGCTTTCTGAAATGAAACACAACGTTGAAGAAAATAAACAACTTTTTGAAGCATCGGTTAATGAATTGAAACAATTAAATCAGTTCATCCATGAAACGCGTCAGGAAATTAATAAATATGAAACGCAGGCTGCTGTTCGTCAAACAAGATCTAATTCTATTGGAGAAGAACTCAAGCGATTAAACGACCAAATTTCAGTAAATGAGGCCAAACTTGCCACATTAGTTACAGAAATCGGTGTGGCACTTCCAGAACGTGACCGATTAGAAAAAGAATCAAAAGGTCTAAAACAGAACAGGGAACAATCGGAAACTACTCTACGTGAAACTGAAAACAAACTTAGGAGTTTGAATCAACAACTCGCTGAAGAAAAGCGAAAATGTGATATTAAAACCAATGAGTTTGAATTAACCAGAGACCTCATTGAGAAAATGGAAGGTTTCCCTGAAAGCATCAAGTTCCTAAAACGTCAGGAATCAAAATTCAAACAAGCGCCTCTTTTATCAGAAGTTATAAGCTGTGACGATGATTATAAAAATGCGATTGAAAACTATCTTGAACCTTACCTGAATTATTTTATTGTTGATTCAACAGGTGATGCATGGGAAGCCATGCAAGTATTAAATCAAACTTCAAAAGGAAGAGCTCACTTTTTCGTTCTTGATAATTTAAAAGAAGCACGTTCAGCCTCAAATCATCAAATTCCGGGTTGCAAACCTGCTTTGTCGTTAACGGATTTTGACGGAACTTATAAAAAATTGTTTGATCATTTGCTGGGCAACGTATTTATTTTGGAAGATTCTGAGGACCTCAATAAAATTGACACTTCAGCATTGACAGATGGTTTTATTATTTTATCGAAGAATGGTAAATTCCTTCGTCAAAAATATACTTTAAGCGGAGGTTCACTTGGCATGGGTGATGGAAAAAGAACCGGACGACAAAAAAATCTGCAGAAACTTTCTGAACAAATTAAAGAACATGAAATACAGATTGAAAACTTTCAGTCGCAGATCAATCAAACAGAGAAAGAAATTAATGATCAACGAAATTCTTTTTCTGAAACAGCAAGAAGGATCAGTAACCTCGATAATGAATATGCGAAAAAAGCAGGGCAGGTAAACACTTTAAATAACAACAGAGAGTTCCTAAATTCCGCCATTCAATACACGACTACAACATTTAATCAATTAACTGAAGAGTTAAATTCATTAGCAAACCATGCTGAAGCACATGAAAGTCAGACAGGCTTTTCGATCGAAAGTCAGAAGTCGGAATTGCACAATTTGTTAGAACAACAAAAATCCAAGCAAGACCTGTCAAATGATTTGCAGAAGCATGTAAGTGACATGACGAATGCATTCAATCAGAAAAACATTCAGTTTTTTCAGCAACAAAATAAGCTCCAGAATATTTCCCGCGATATTAGTTTTAAATCAAACCAAGTTAATAATCTGGTTCGAAACCGCGAAGAACATTTAGTAGAATTGGAAGGAATATCCTCTCAAATAGAATTGTTAAAGGAGCAAGGCAAAATTGCAGAAGAACAATTTGCAGGGATGACTGAAAAGAAAATCGAAGTTGAAAAATTGGTTCGTGTGCAGGAAGATGAGTACTATAAATCGAAAGGTGAAATCGATAAAGAGGAAAAATCAATTTCCGAAAAAAGAAAACAAAAAGAACATTCCGATTCCATCATACGAGAAATTCATAACCAAATAAATGAGCTGAAGTTAAGAATGTCCTCATTGAAGGAGAGATTAAATATTGAATTCAACATTGAACTGGATGAAATCATGGATCAAGAGCCGAATCCGGAATTAGATCCTGAAGAATTAAAAAACCGTTCCGAGAAATTAAAAAAACAACTTTCTGATTTCGGTCCTATCAACCCGATGGCACTTGAATCCTTTAAAGAAATTAAAGAGCGTCATGATTTCATTGTTAAAGAACAGGAAGATTTAAAAAATGCTAAAGAATCATTATTGAAAACAATTGCTGAAATTGATAATTCAGCTAAAGAGAAATTCATGGATGCTTATAATGCAATCCGCGAAAATTTCATTCACGTGTTCAGATCCCTGTTTTCAGAAGAAGACAATTGCGATCTTATTCTTACAGATCTTGCCAACCCGCTGGAATCGGATGTGCAAATTATTGCACAGCCAAAAGGTAAAAAACCTTTATCCATTCATCAGCTTTCAGGAGGAGAAAAAACACTTACTGCCACAGCGTTATTATTCGGAATCTATCTTTTAAAGCCTTCACCTTTCTGTATCTTCGATGAGGTTGACGCACCCTTGGATGATTCTAATATTGACAAGTTCAATAAAATCATTAAGAAATTTTCCGCAGATTCTCAATTTATCATCATTACCCACAACAAAAAAACTATGGCTGCTACCGATATTATGTATGGCATAACCATGGCTGAGCTGGGTGTTACCCAAGTTGTTCCGGTGGATCTTAGGGAATATGCTTAAAAAAAATTAACGGAATCCGCCAAAAAGTCTGTTGAAAAAATTAGGCCTACGCGACACATACTGTTTTCCCTTACGTTTATTCTTTTTCATTCGCTTCCTGGTTTGCTTGTCCTGAAGCTTCATGTGCTGTTTCTTACTTCTTAATTCAGATTTTTTGGCATCCAGTTTCCGTTGTTCCTTTTTCTGATCAGCTTTTTTCTGCTGTTTGGTAGACTTATGGTTATCCTGTGCAAACACAAAAAGAGGCACCATCATCACCAGGATGAGGAGCATTCTTTTCAAATAACGGTGTAATTTCATTTCTTATTCAACGAAATTAGTGAATTTTATTGTTACTTATAAATCAATTTTAAGGTAAACCTTGCAAACCGGGCGACCTATTTTCAAGTGAAATATTCTCGTCACCCTTTTCATAAGGTAAAAAAGTCAAGATAAGTTGAAACATTTCGTCTGTTGTACGCATACTCCCACCCAGCCCGGTTATTTGCCTTGGCGGAGAAAAGGGATTGTTAGGGTTGTTTACCGTGTTATCGAAAACACCTTCAGCAACTATAACCGAACCGGAAGGTATTTTTATTATTTTTTTGAAAGTGTAAAAATACTGCCAGCGGAAATCCCAATTTTTAATTCGAACTAATGGAATTGTATCTCCTTCCGGAGTTATTGCATACGCTAGAAATGATTTTCCGAGCAGGTGCATGTGAGGGTTAATAGTTACCAACGAGATGTCATTAAATATTGCTGCCCTGGTCACAAATTTCATAACCGTGTCGGGTGGAATTAAAAGAGGTGGAACTATTTCTGAAATTCCCAAGGTTCCAAGTTGCGTTTCCATAAAGGGCCGGCGAGGTGGAACACTATCGAAAAATAAATTTACATATGACTGGTCACTTTGTTCAACCGGAGTGGGGCCATAATGTAAATCCCGCATCAGTATGGCTCCCTTTTTCTTAATTGAATATCCTCCCATACCTTCGGGGTATACTTGCGGTATCACTCCGGGTAAATAGTTAAACACAGAAGGTGTCAAAAGCGGATACGAACCATCATCATTTAATAACTTAAGGTATCTATAGCAGGAATCTAAGGTCCCTGCTTCTTCCCTATTAACAAATCTGGGGCCTTCGTACACATTTTTTTTCCCGGCATCGGTGTATTGTATGATATGACCGTTTACATGGTGCGAAATTTTACGGTTACCCGGAACGTACTCAACTAATCTTAAGAAAGTATCCCGCTCTAGTTCGTAAGGTATTTTGATCACCATAAAACGATCGGTATTATCACCTTTAATAAGATAAGGCTGTTCCATTTTAATAACCTTATCCGGTTTGCCCAATTGAGAACCATCAGGAAAAACCGGGGTTAATGGTTTTAATTGAGGGTCTCCTTCTTTACAGCCTGCGTTCACCCATTCAATAATCATCTTTTTTTCAACCGCTGTTAAATATCGTTCACCAACATAATGTTGGTAAGAAGTATCCGCAGGCCAGGGTGGCATAAGTCCGGTTTGAATTACTTTAAGAATTGTTTTTGATTTCTTCCGAACATCTGCATAATTTTCAAATGTGAAAGGCCCTGCTTCACCGGATCGGTGACACGGAGTACAATTTTTAAAAATAATTGGAGCAATATCCTTATTGAATGAAAGATTAGTGTTAACATTTTGATGATTACATCCGGCAAGAAATATATATAAAAAACAAAATACACCAAATAAAAATTGGGATTTATAAATTACTAAGATCAATTGATTTCTAATCATAATTCAATATAACAACCAAATGGTTCAGTTTTTTCAGGATCGGATTTTTCGTTTACCAATGTATGAGAAATCGCTTTTTCAAGGTATTTATTGGTAACAGTTAAACGCGTTTTCCCGGTTGCATAAACCCAATCATCAATTGCGCCTGAATAAACCTTTTCACATTTCGAATTTAGCACTACTACTTCGGGTGTGATTGTTGCTTTTAATAGTTCTGCAAATTTATTCTGGGGATCCAATAATGTATTAGCTGTAAATTTATTTTTTTCTATAAATAATTGAATTTGCTCAATTGAATAGTATTTTCCTGAAAAGATAGCATAAAATTGAACGCCATTTTTTTCAAATTTTTGCTGAAGTTTTGAAATGGTAAGGGTGTAATTAATGCATAAAGGACATTCCGGCGACATAAAAACAAAAACTCTAATGGAAGATTTCTCTGAAATTGACCAATGGTAATCCTTGCCATCCAATTTAGTCAACACAACAGATGAAACATCCGTTTTGTCTTTGCTGTTGCATGAAAAAAGCAAAACTGTCAATAATACAAGGAGTAACCCTTTCATTTTAATAGAGTTGATCTGAATGCAAATTTACTTAATTTGAAATGGTTTTCCAGTATTCAGAGCAAACTTCATGTTAAAGCAATTATAAATGAGGTTATGCTTCCTGTAAAGTGATAAAAAAACTTATTTAGAAATAATCAATTTTAATGAGGAAAATGAATTTTCAGATCGTGCCTGAAGAAAATAAATTCCGTTTGTCAGTGATGAACAATTTATCTCGATAGTATTGGTTAAGTGAGCTGAAATGGTTCCTTTGAACAAATCTAGTACCTCTCTTCCGGTATTATCGTATAATTTAAGTGTATAATTATCAGTTTTATTTGTTTCCGTTTGTAGCGTGAACAAACCATTTCCATGAGTCATCCATTGAATAACAAAATCATTTTCATTAGATTGCAGGGATGTAGAAAGCGTTTCAAATACTTCAACAATTAGTTCTACCGAACAACCAGATGCATCGGTAACAGTAACTGTGTACAATCCACCTGAGATACCGCTTATATCCTCGGAGTTCATTCCATTCGACCATTCATAAGTATAAGGGACAATTCCTCCTGAAACTGTTAAATCAATAGAGCCATCCGAAATCCCCTGGCCACTTGTATTATTGGATTCCGCTGAAATAGTGAGGTCGGGAATTTGATTCACTTGCGTAGAATTGGTTCCTGAACAGCCATTCACATCCGTGTAAACGACAGTAAAATTACCCGGATCGAGATTCACAAGGTCTTCTGAGGATACACCATTCGACCATAAATAAGTATAGGGCGCAGTTCCACCTGTTACCACTAAATCAATACTACCTTTAGTTACATTACAGGAAATATCAATCACATATAAATTTGAAACAAATGCATCCGGCGCTTCAATAATAGTTGAGTCAATGGCGGAACACCCATTAGCATCAGTAACAATTACAGAATAATTTCCACCCGAAACTAAAAGCAAATCCTCTGCGGTAGATCCATCCGACCATAAAAATGAATAGGGCTCCGTTCCACCTGATAAAGTTAAATCAATGCTTCCATCAGTGGAAGAAAAACAACTGGCAGATACACTATTGAAAGCAAGTAGTATATTTTGAGAAGCATCATTTATATTGATTGAGTCAGTGACAACACATTGGGCGCTATCTGTAACTATTAAGGTATAAGTACCCGGATTTAAGGACGAAAGATTGGCAGTAATTTCGCCATTGGACCACAAGAAAGAATAGGAAGGGATACCCCCACTTACATTGGTTTGAACGGCACCTGATGCCGAATTGCAAAATGCATTCTGCGGTAAAAATGAAAGTTGAATTTCAGATGGCTGATGAAGTTCAACTATTGAATCCCAAATACATTGATGAGCGTCGGTGACAGTGAAAGTAAAACTTCCTGCAAAAGAATTATATATATTTTGAGAAGAACTTCCATTTGACCAAAGATAACTATACGGGAATGTGCCACCACTTATTGTAGTTTGAATAGCACCTGTATTCAAACCAAAACAGGTAACATTGGTGCTTGCAATTTGTCCTGTTAAATTTGCAGGTTCAATAATAGAATAAGTAGCATTCAAAGTACATCCGTATAAATCAATTACCAGCACAGAATAAGTTCCGGCATTGAGTCCTGAAATATCCTCTGTACTGCTTCCGGTCGACCATAAAAAAGAATAGGGCGCTGTACCTCCTGAAATCGTCATATCTATGAATCCATCTGACAATCCGTTACAAGTGATATCTGTTATTGCGCTTGCAATTAAAATTTCGTCAGCTTTGTTAATAGTTACATAAGCAGTGGTGGAACAAAAATTTGCATCAACAATAATAACAGAATATACACCGGGAATTAATCCGGAAATATCTTCAGTTATTTCACCATTTGACCACAAAAATGATAACGGCTGAATTCCACCGCTAACAGTCAAATTGGCAACACCATCGCCGCTTCCGGGGCATGTTTCAGGAATAGAAACTATAGTTGCAATTAATGTTTGTCCGTCATTAACCTGATATAGAAATTCCGCTGAACATCCTGATTGATCTATAATTGTTACATTATAAATTCCACTGCATAAATTATTTAAAAAATCGGAAGTTGCTCCGTTACTCCATAAGAAGGAATAGCTAGGAACTCCACCTGAAGTATTTAAAAGAATGGATCCGTTACATACTCCTGAACAGGATGCAGGTTGAACGATAGCACCCGATTGAATAGCATCAGGTTCTGAAATTGTTACCGATAGATCAATTGAACATTGGTTGCTATCACTAACGGTAACTATATATGAACCAGCTGCAAGATTAACAGCAGTTGCAGTTACCTGAATTGGTGAAGTGTTCCATGAATAATTATAAACATTTCCTGATGCCGGTGTAATCGTTGCAGATCCATCATGTGCTCCATTACAAGCGGTTGCTGTTGTATTAATGCTAACAAATGGAGACGGAACATAAATGGAATACGAAAATGTTTGCTGGCCATTTGTTGGACAATTATCATCTCTAACGGTGATTGTAAATGTTTTTGGAAGTTGTCCAATGTCACTTGTTCCTGGAGTCCAGCAAAATGTTCCAACTGGTCTAGTTCCTCCTGAGATATTGAAGGTTCCACCGGGAATGCCATTGTTGGAAGTCATTGTCAGTACCTGATTACTATCCCCATCATCACTAAAAACATCGAAACAAATAGTTTGTCCGGGGCAAACATTCAATGAATAATTGTTAGTACCGTTGATACCTGAAATAACGGGCAAGTTATTATTACAAGCAGTTGCATAAATTTGAACATCTCGGATAACGCTTCCGATGAGTTGACCATTTCTAAATTCTTCAACCAATACTGCCAATACTCCTATTTGAATCTGACTGGGTGTAAAATTAATATCACCGGTAATTGGATTTAATGTAAAGGGAGTACTACTTGCCATAGGGTTCGCCGTATTAGCCGGAGGTAAAAACTGAACGATATTAGTAGCACTAGTTTTAGGAGTAATAAGAGAATAAGAAATTGAATCTCCGTTAGGATCAATTACGCCTTGATTAAAATTAAAATTCTGACCTACACAAACAAAAGCAATTGGATTATTGCTAAAAACAGGAGAACTATTTCCTGGTGCTAACAGATTATTAAGTTTTGCTTCCACATAAAGATTTGAATTCATTCCACAAGGGTCATCAATTGTAGTGATGGTGCAATTTCTACAGCAAATAGAATAACTAAATACCCAATCTGCACATGCTGATGGAAGATTAATAACAGCACGATATTTTATTTTTTTAATACCTGTTACAATCCCATTGGAACAGGTTGTTGCGGAGGAACTACATGGAACAGTGATTTCAATTTCTGAATTTGGTAGTGGTAAAGCAGTAACGTTATAATTGTATCCGCAAGAAACAGATCTGTAATAAATGGTAATTACTGAAGGTGCATCAATACCACCACAATCCCTGTAAAAAGTAACTTCAATCTCATATTGATTTCCATTCAGGCATTTGTAGGTCAGGTCAGAACCGGCGGCGTGTGTTGCATTGGCGGTGTTGCTTGAAAAGATCGATAAAAATAGCACAACAAGTATGCTTGCCATAAATTTGAAATAATTACCCTTGAAATATAGATTTTGAAGCATTTCCCTGATGAATCACTGTTGATACTATCAAAAATATCAGTTCCTAGGGTATATTACCAAGCTTATTTGTTTAAAACTTGCTACCTATTTGGTCAATGACACATAATAGTGGGCAAACTACTCTAATTGGAGAAAAATGGTCATTTTTTAAAAGGATCCCGGGGAATCCAGCTTCGCGGTCCGGTGCTGCTAACCATTGGTTTGGCGAGGGTGTTTATTAATCGGTTGGCGAATCTGAAATAACAGTGTAGCGGTAATGGTTTTGCTCCTGTGTTGCTTTTAATTTCCAAAGCTGTTCTTCCAAAAAATAATTTCTCCGATCGGCAATCAATGGCATCACTTATATAACTGTATAAAATATTTTGGTATAAATTAAATTCAGAATTCAATGCATAATCGAGACCAATGTAATGAGCTTCAAAGTGATTTTTATTCCATAATGAAGATGTGAAAGCAATTATTTTACCATTTAAAACAAAAGCTTTTATATTGTAATTTATTCCAAAAGCTTTTTTCAAATTAATAAAATAACCGGAATTAGGGCGAACGAGTTTTACAGGAGCTTTCCTGATTACCTGGTCATTTAATTCGAATAATTCATTTTCAGCGGCCATGATTTCTTCGAGTGATAACTCTCTAATTTCCACATCACCTAATTTTGCACGAACATTATTCGCTCTCAATCGATACTTGGAAGAAAGTGCCTGTAAATAGTCATCGAAATTATTCCATTCCTCTCGAACTTCAAAAATCATTTCAGGATCGGTATTCAATAAAAAGTAATCTTTCTTCAAAGCAGCCGAAGCTAACTGATCTTTAGTATCGTAAAAATCTTTAACCATAAAAGCAACAATACGAGCGCTGCTTCCCAACGACTGTGCAATCAATTTTTTTATATTAGAAATGCATTGCACCGCCTTTGTAAATGCTTCATCATTAACTGCACCAATACCATGTTCACCACTAATGAGCATATTGCCACAAACCATAATATAGGAACTCTTTCCGCCTGAAGGACTGAAAAGCAAATCGTTAATTCTTGTAGATATAGAAGAAGCCATTCCACCGTACTCATCCAGATTTAATATTCCACCCATTCCGGCATCTGACAAATTAATAACCTGGAAATAAAGAACTGCTTTAACCTCGTTTTGATAACTGAGAATAGCGTACCTCACTTTCATACCAGGTAAGGAACTTTGTTCAACCACCTTAAGATAATTCAATGATAGAAAAATGGAATTTTTTTCAACGCATGAATTCCATTGGTCAGCAGGAAAATCGTTTATGGATTCATAAACCAATACAGTACAACCGTTAATATTGGCAGAATAGCAAGTTGTTTCCCCACTCTCCTTAAAATTGGCATTAGAATTTACTTTTGAAGAGGTTGATATCATAAAATAGATTTACCTGAGAGACATAACAAATATTTATCTGGATTGTTTATCCAAATACCTGTTATTGTTGAGGAAGCATCAGGTCTCTGATATACTTAACAGGAGCGGAACCATAACTAAGAAATTTTTCATGAAATTTTTTCAGATCAAAATCTTTACCCTCCTTCTTTTTTAATTCCTCTCTCAAATCATAAATTTCACTATAGCCGGTGAAGTAGCTACATAACTGAACCTGGGATAATTTTACGCGTGTCCATTTTCCCTGTGCCTCTGCCATTTGCTGGAACGCATCATCAGTAAGAAACTTAATAGCTACTTTTTCAGGCCAGTTCAAAACATGAACCGAATAATCAAGAATTGTATTACACACAGAACGGAGATGCCACTTATAATACATCAACCACATTTCAGGTTCATTATTTCCATAACCCTCTTCAACCATCATTCTTTCAGAGTACACAGCCCAACCTTCAATCATAGCCCCATTACCCAAAATGCTTTTTATCATGCTCGGCGATTGGTTCGCATACACCAATTGTGTATAGTGCCCGGGAATGGCTTCATGAATATTCAAAATCTGTAAAATGTATTTATTGTATTCACGAAGATAACTTTCTGCTCTTTCAGGAGTGTAACCTGTTAAAGGTGAAACGTTGTAATAGGTATTTGCATTTAGGTCATAGGGTCCGGGTGCCGAAACAGATGCCCCTGCGCCACTACCCTCCATATAGGATGGTGTTTTACGTACAACAAGAGGTTTGGAAGGATCAATATAGATTAAATTCTTATCGTTGATAAACTTTATAAGTTCAGGAATTTGTTTTTCTATTGAAGCCATAAATGAATCTGGAGGAACATGTGTTTCTGAAATTTTATCAATCACCATTTTAATAATCACATGATCCTCGTCGGGCATAGGAGTAGTACCCATATATTTAGGCCAGAGAGTTCTCGAAAGCTCAGCCATTTTAACGCTAATTTCTTCTTTGCGCTTTAAGGCTTTTGCATATATTTCATCTGCTGTATTTCCGGAACGTAAATCGAATTGAAATTTTTTGCTATACAATTCTTTTCCAATTCTGAAACTGCGAGAATTATCAATTGTTAAATTTGATTGCAATTTTTTTAGAAATTGAATGTAGGTGTTGATGCTTTCTTTTGCAAGTTCCAATCTTTCTTTTAAAACATTTTTTTCTTTTAAACTTAAAGCGGAAGAAGCCAGGCTATCAGGAATGATAGAATTAAAAACCTCCAACGATCCCTCGTTTTGTAAAATGGCCAAATCGGTATGTTCTATCACCGGGTTTTTGATATTGGCCATTGCTACCCTGAAATATTCATCAGCACCTTCCAGTCTGTTAGTAATAATACGAAGCCGTTCTTCTTTTGTGGTGAAGTTTGAGTTCATAATTTCAGCAAATTCGCCACCTAAATTATAATAAGCCGGATTCCATTCGTAATCTCTGAACTCATCTATGTACCAACGATCGGCTTCAATCCTATCGCGCATCATCAAATAATCTGTTTTGAAATTTGCAGAAAGCTTATTGTAATCGAACTTCTTTATGCTGTCGTTCAACATGCTGAGTATACTTCTGCAATTTTCAAAATATTTTTGATTCGGAATCACAAGCAGTGAATCTCTTTTATGATATCCGGAATAAATAGCTTCAATAGGATGAATCGTCCAGTAATTTTGAATAAAGACCTCTTCAAATTTTTTTAATCTTACATCTTCATTTACAATTGGATTGGCTCGCCCCAATTGTCCCATAGTTAGTAAACCGAATATGATCAGGAATTTAGAGCACCACCTTTTAATGTTTCTTGATATTTGCATTTTTTTGTGCAGTTTTGTGATTGTGAGAATACAAAAGAAACAAATCCATTTGATATGAGGAATAATATTTACCTGTTGTTGTTAATATTTTGCTGTTCAGAGGCTGTGGGACAAGCTTTGGTTTATCCTTCCATTAAAAAGGTGGAACAAACGGACACCTATTTTGGCACCTCTGTAAATGATCCTTACAGGTGGCTGGAAGATGATAACTCCTTAGAGACAGCCAATTGGGTCCGTGCAGAGAATGAAGTTACGTTCAAATACCTGGCAGGAATTCCTTTTAAAGATCAAGTGAAGGCCCGAATGAAGGCTTTATGGAATTATCCCAGACAGTCGGCGCCAAAATGGCAAAGTGGCTCCTATTATTTCTACAAAAACGACGGAATGCAAAATCAAAGCCCTCTTTTTCGGTCCAAAGGGATTAAGTCGAAGCCGGAAATGATTCTGGATCCTAATTTTATGTCGAAAAATGGAACCACCTCTTTAAAAATTTACAAAGTCTCAAACGATGGTAAATATGCCGCGTATGCTGTTTCTGAAGCCGGTTCCGACTGGATGGAGATTCATGTAATGGAAAATGAAACTTCCAGAGATATGTCGGAGGTGCTTAAATGGGTTAAATTTTCTGAAATTGAATGGGAAAAGGATGGTTTTTACTACAGTGGATACGATGAGCCCTCCAAAAGCACTGCTCTTTCAGGAAAAAATGAATACCATAAGGTTTACTTTCATAAAGTAGGTACTCCACAATCAAATGATCAACTTATTTATGAAGATAAGTCTCACCCTTTACGGAATTTTGGTGCTTCAGTTAGCACGGATGAGAAATACATTTATATTGCAACAACAGAATCTACCTCCGGCAATGAACTAGTAGTTAGAGAAGCCGGCAATAACAAAAATCCGTATAAAACAATTGCTAAAGGTTTCGAAAATTCATGGACAGTAATCGATAACAACCAGAATAATATTATTTTACTTACCAATGCCGATGCGCCAAAAAATAAAATTGTTATATATGATTTTAATACCGGCACTTTTACCACAATAGTTCCTGAGCAGAAAGATGTAATTTTAGATGTGGTGCGATCATCGAATAAACTCGTTTGTCATTTTATGAAAGATGCCAGCAGCCGTTTAGCTGTGTATTCCTTGATAGGAGTTTTTGAAAAAGATATTAAACTACCCACATACTGTACCGTTAGTGCCTTGAATGGAAGCAAAGAGGACTCACTTTTGTTTTATTCAATTTCATCTTTTACCTTTCCTGAAACTACGTTCATGTTTAACATGGTAACAGGAAATCAAAACAGTTATTTTAAACCCGCTATCGATTTTAATGCCGCAGCTTTCGAAACCAAACAATTATTTTACAAAAGCAAAGATGGCACATCTGTTCCGATGTTTCTGGTAATGAAAAAAGGAACACTACTTGATGGAAAAAATCCACTATTACTCTTCGGATATGGGGGTTTTAATATCAGTAAAACACCTGAATTTAATATCGAGCGATTAGTATTTCTTGAAAACGGTGGAATTTTTGCCATGCCCAATCTAAGAGGTGGAGGTGAATACGGTGAAGAGTGGCATGAGGCAGGAACCAAATTGCACAAACAAAATGTTTTTGATGATTTTATTGCTGCTGCCGAATACCTGATTAAAGAAAAATATACCAATCCGAACCAATTGGCAATTGGTGGCCGTTCCAATGGTGGTTTACTGGTTGGCGCTGCCTTAACTCAACGACCCGATTTATTTAAAGTAGCACTTCCTGCTGTAGGTGTAATGGATATGCTTCGGTTTCATAAATTCACTATAGGTTGGGCATGGACCGGAGACTATGGTTCGAGCGACAATAAAGAACAGTTCGAGGCACTCTTTGCCTACTCCCCTTTGCACAACATCCGTAAAGGTGTTCATTACCCTGCTACATTGGTAACAACTGCCGATCACGATGATAGAGTGGTACCTGCACATTCATTTAAATTTATTTCTACTTTACAGGAAAAAGGTGAAGGAAATAACCCCTTGCTAATACGAATTGATGTTGACGCAGGTCATGGTTCAGGCAAACCTGTCTCCAAACTAATTGATGAACAGTCTGACATTTTTTCGTTCATGATGTATAATCTAGGAATGACTATCAAAAACTAGTTCTGTTATTGGTATTTCTTTTTAAGTGCGTTAGTAATTTCATATACTGCCGGACAAACTGCACTGTTTTTAATAATAAGTTCCCAGGATTTTTTTAGAGGCAACGTTGCAGTATGAGGATAACTTCGACAAGCAAACGGCCGGTGTTCGTAAACACTGCAATAATTGTCGTGCATTAAAAATGGGCACGGTTCTGATTTTAATACATAATCACCCTCTTCATCCAAAAACAAGTATTTAGCTACGAAATCGGCTGGCCTTAACTTAAAATGATCTGAAAGTCGGGTAATATCCCTTTCCTTGAAAACCGGACTAATGGTTTTGCAGCAATTTGCGCATTTCAAACAATCGATTCTGCTGAATGCTTCCGTATCCAAACTCTTAACCTCTTCGTCAATGCCGGCGGGTGGACGCTTTTTTAATCGGGAATAAAACTTCCGGCTTTCCGCTTCGATTTTCTTACTGTTCTTGTTAATTTCTGCCGGATCCATCAGGGTGTGAAGAAAGCTAAATTCTTTCAAACAGAAAAAATTTCCAATTTTCTGTAACATAAACACTACTCAAAGCATCTTAATCAATATAAAATGCACGTAGTTTAATACACAACAAAAAATAATTAATCTCATTATCAGCAAATTACAAAATAAATAGTACTATGTATTGCATGGTACTATATAAAAGGTATACATTTGCAACATCAAATTCAAAAAACACAAATTCAAAAAATCAAAGTCATGAAAACGCTCAGAAACTTAACAGGAATACTTTTAATAGTTTTTGTAATTGCAAGCACAAAAGCTGAAATTCATTTCCCGGGGATTATCGGGAGCGGACAAAAGGAGTCATTAAATAGAACTCAGCTTCAACAGGAATTTCCAAATGGACAGATAGCAGCGGTGGTGAATTTACCTGAAATAGAGATCGTATCCACGAGCTTATTAAGTAATATCTACCAAGGAAACAGCTATAATGGCAAATGGTTAATCAAAGCAAACCTACCTATGATTGAAATTTTTGCCAGCCGTCCGGTCTCCAATAAATTACCTGCTTTCGTAAACAATGGCGAAATTATTGGAATTTCTGAATTGCCATTAATAGAAATTGTTTCTGAATTTCCATTAGATAGAATGGTTGCCGGCACCTCAGCAAAGAATGTAAATATGGCAGTTGTAAATTTACCAATCATCAGCATTACGAGTGCATCTCAAATAGTTCCACTTGCAGCAGCAGCATCTAATGAACCGATTCAAATTATTACAGAAAATTTATCCACAGACTATTTGCCTTCGCATTTTGCAGCATTAATATTCAACAAAGGAATTTGGAATCCTTTAACTTTTGACAATAATAATACGACCTGGTTCTATGTGACACTGAAAAAATGCGGTTTAAATTTAGATGGTAATCAGATTTGTGAAATTGTTAGTCAGCGAAGAATTAATTCTGAAGACTTGTTTTTTACCAATGTGACAACTGGTTCAAAACATTAATTACTTAACTGTTATTCCGTTACGACTGGCAATGGTTGCGGTCCACTTTAAAATTACCCATTCCAGAATTTGATTAGTTTCAAATTCTTCCCTTGATACCAATTCATTTATATACTCCTGCCGGGCTTGTGGCAGGAGTTTTTCGATTTCAGAAAGCACTCTATTTTTTGTTTCTTTTTTTTGCTGAAGGTGCAGGTACAATTGCTCTACATTCATTTTTTTTAAACTATCAGGAAGTTGAGATCTATTTATATTCAACAAGTCATGCGAAGATGCAATTGGTAAATCTGTCATATCCCAAGTTTTTACCTTGTTCAAATATCCGGATGAAACCCTGTTAACTAATCTGTTTTCACATGCAATTGGGGTGGCAGCAAAAGCTTTATTGTCGCAAACAAGCATGTTGTTATAATTCTTTATTCCATCTTCTGTAAAAGGCACCGACTGCCTATCAAGTTCCTTGTTTAAATCGATAAGTTTTTGAGTAACCGGGAGTATTTTTATTAAAGGTTCGTTTTTATCAACCCAAACCGATTCATACGGAATATCAGTGATTCTACCTATTTGTTGCCAACCATCTGTTTCACGTGTTTTTTTGGTTCGCAAGCAATAAACAGGAATCAGTTGAAATCGTTTGTTAGTAATTTCTGCCACCACACTTCTGTAATCACTTGAACCTGTATTGACATTGCCGTTTCCAACTAAAAAAATAATTTTAACAGCATTTTTAGATTTGGACCAATTCATATCAAAAGCTGCCGTTATTAAAGCGTTGCTCACAAATTGGTCACCTTTTTCCACTTCAGGTTTAAGTTTCCATAAATCAGCAGTCATCTGGTCAAAATCGGAGGTTAACCAACTTAAAACCTTAACATAGGCTGAGCTTTTGCCAAACGAAGGACGAGAAAATCCCACTACGCCTATTCTAAATCGTTGCTTAGGAGAAAAATTATTAACTTGATTTACAACACTCCAAATATTTTCTCTGAAATTATCAATGAGTCCATTGGTACTTCCACTTAAATCTAAACAAAACACCATATCAATTTCCGGAACAGTATCAGAAACAGATTTTTGACAAAGAGCCTGATTACTAATTGCACTTAGCAGAAGGGTCAATAAAAGAATAGCTAACTGTTTAAATTTAACTAGAAATAAGCTTATGGGTTGTTTCACAAGAGATTAGCGGAATATTTGTACGTGATGAATTCACAAAGTTAACCACCTCAATTTTAATTTAGCTTACATGAGTGATAATGTTGTGGGCATTTTCGAAATTTACGAGGTCAAACCCCTTTAATTCAAGGAAAATAGATTAATTTTGGATCCCGTTTTCATTCAGAACATTCAATTAATAAATGGATCAATTTGTAGTTTCAGCTCGAAAATATCGTCCAGCCACCTTCAACACCGTTGTTGGTCAGGACTCTATTACTACTACCTTAAAAAATGCCATAAAAAATCAGCATTTGGCACAAGCTTTTCTTTTTTGTGGACCTCGTGGAGTAGGTAAAACCACTTGCGCTAGAATTCTTGCCAAAACAATTAATTGTACTAATCTCACCAAAGACACCGAGGGCTGCAATAGCTGTGAATCATGCGTTTCGTTTAATAACGGTCAAAGCATGAATATTTTTGAGCTGGATGCAGCTTCAAACAATTCAGTTGATGATATGCGCACGCTGGTTGATCAGGTGCGATATCCACCTCAATCGGGAAAATATAAAATTTATATTATTGATGAGGTTCACATGCTTTCCGCTCAGGCATTCAATGCCTTTTTAAAGACGTTGGAAGAACCACCTCCATACGCCATTTTTATTTTGGCCACAACCGAGAAACATAAAATTATTCCTACCATACTTTCAAGATGTCAGATTTTTGATTTTAACAGAATTACAATTGACGATATCGCAAAACATTTGCAATGGATTGCAGAAAGTGAACATGTAGTTGCCGAACCGGAAGCGTTGCACCTCATTGCACAAAAAGCCGATGGCGCTTTGCGCGATGCACTTTCAATATTTGATCAAATAGTAAGTTTCGCTGGAAATACTGTTACTTACAAACATGTTATTGAGAATCTTAATAGTCTCGATTACGAATATTATTTTAAAATTA
>JBBQVM010000011.1:0-25666 GCA_038211525.1 Bacteroidia bacterium | reverse complement strand
GTATATCCTGCTCCATGTATCAGAATGGGAAGGATGTCGAGATGTAAACTTTCGGCAAGGTAAAAGGCGCCTTTGTGAAAACGGGCAATTTTACCATCAACAGAACGGGTTCCTTCCGGAAATACAACTATTGAATAACCTTCGTCTACCTTGCCCTTTAGTTGAGGGATGGTATTTTCTGCACCTTCCGCAACAGGATAATATTCCGCCATTCGTATTGCTAGTCCGAACACAGGTGAATTCCAAACCCATTTGTTAGTTAATAAAATAAGTTTCGGATACGACATTACCATTAAAAGAATATCTAAAAAAGAGGAATGGTTAGCAATGATAACGGCAGGTTTTAAAAAGTCTTCGTGAGTATCGTTAATAATTCTCTTCTTTACATTTGCCATTATGTAGATCATCGATTTGGAAAAATTGCTTAAGATTACATGATAAATGTACTTCCTTTTCGCTATCGGTCCCGGAATAATTTTGAGAAGAATAATTCCAATCACACTAATTAACAAAGCGCCAAAAGTAAAATATGTGAATGCGAAAATTGATTTTATTATATTGAAGAAGGTATACGGCTCATGGTTTTTTGAGGTTGGTTTTGAAATGGAAAAATTGAATAACAACGGTTGCAAGGCTTGTGAAATTAACCAAACGGAGAGGATTCCTATAATCGATACCAAACCGATCGATTGTAAGGCAGGATGCTTGGCGAAAATTAACACGCCCATTCCACAAACTGTTGTAATGGCAGAAAGAGTTATGGAGGCAGACAGCGCTTTCATTTTTGGTACTCTCCTGGTATACTCCTGTTGTAGTCCGTCGGTGGTGAAAATACAAAAGTCATCACCCAAAGCAAAAATTAGCGTAGAAAGAATAATGTTAATGATATTAAATTTTATCCCCAGTAGTGCCATAATACCTAATATCCAGATCCATGTTACTACCATCGGAATAAAAGTAATAAGTGTTAGTTCAATTCTTCCATAGGTTAAAAATAGTGCAATCAAAACCAACAAGGAGGTCCATAAGGTGATGAAGTTAAAATCGCTGTTTACGATAGCTACTAATTTATCAGTAAGAAATTTTCTATCAAATAAAAATGTTTTGTCGTTGCTCTTTATCTGATCATAAACCAAAGCGGCATTTTCAGGTGTTGTTTTAATCAATCCTGTTAAAGAAACTTGTCCGTTTTTTTCTTCAATAAAATTATTTAAAAAGGCATCTTTTAATGTTTGAGTACCTTCATTTGTTAATGGAACGAAGGTTTTCTTTGTGATAGTGGAAAAAGGTAAAAAAGCCGATTCCTTAAATGAATAGCTTTTACTTTCAGTTATTAAGCGGGAATAAACTTCATTCCTTTTAGTATCATTCCAGTAATTATTCCATTTTGATATTCTTCGCTTTTGTTCTTTTGCAGATGGAAGTAGCGAAGAAACATTAGTAAAAGATTTTATAGTCCCTTCGCTTTTCATTTTTTCAAGAAGAGGAAGTGACTTTTCATTTTCAATTAATGCTGATTCTAAATTATCACCCTTTGTAAATAAGAAAACGGATTTCTGATAAAAAGAACTAATTTTATTTACAGCGGCTTCCGCCTCTTTCAACTGCGGACTCATATAATTTATTTTATAGAGATCCGATTCGAACTGTACATTCGGAGCAAAATAGAGAAATATTGGAGTTAGGATTACAATAGACCATAAAAAGTACTTACTTGATGGAAGAGTTCTGAAAAATCGAATGACGGAATTTTCTTTTTCGACTTCTTCGTGTTTCATTTTGAACTGAATGGAACGTACAAAATGAGGTAGGAATATTAAGGATGCAATAGCCGCTCCAGTAAGACTTAAAGCTGCGAACAATCCTAAATCTCGTAAAACCGGAGCATTGACAAATTGAAGGCATAAGAATCCGCCAATGGTGGTTAACGAACCAACAGTCATAGGGAAGGCTAATTCCTTAATTACTTCTTTTGCATCAGGATGATGTTTGAAATGAGTCAGGAAATGCAATGAATAATTTATGGCAATACCAAGAACCAGTGATCCCGCTCCTAATGAAATGATGGAAACGCTTCCTTTCATCAACCAAATAATGGAGAGCGCAAACAAGCCTCCAAAAACAACCGGTATCATTATTAAAATTGGCGTTGAGACTTTTCTAAAATAAAACAGAATAATAATCAACAATAAAATTATGGTTAATGAAATAGTGAATAACGTGTCTTGTCGGATTTGCCTGGAATTACCTGCCGCCACCGCCGGGGCTCCAAAATAGAAAAATTTGTAAGCAGTGTTAGCGCTAGTATATTGTTCCGATAGTTGATTTAATTCATCACAAAAAGGTCCGTTTTTATCGGTCTGTGCCGAAGTATAAACCGGATCGATAAATATAAGTATATTTCTATGATCTTTAGTAATAAAATGATGATCATACAATTCAATATCTTCAGAAACCTGAAAGCCTTGAAGTTTTTTATAGGCAATGAAATTGAAACCGAGTGGGTCATTAAGAATATATTTTTTTAAACCTATTCCGGCGGGACCAATTAATGTTTGATAATTGTAAGCTAGTTTGTTTTTGATTCCCTCATTGGTTATCAAGGAATCTATTTTAAGGTAATCATTGTCATCAATAAAAACAGGTAAATGCTCATCAATAACTTCTAAAAGTTGCGCGATCGTTGAATCGTTGGCTGTGTAATTTAACGAATGAATATATAAACCCAATTTTGATTGCATTTGTAGTGCAACAGAATCGGCAAGACTAATAAGTTGTTCGGGATACGCCTCGCCAACAGTATCCTTTTGGCTCACAACAAACATCATTTTATCAGAAAACTTAGAGTTTTCCATAAATGATGTTAGTTGTTCAGACTGATGATCGTGTGGCAACATTTGGAAAATATTTTCTTTTAGTTCCAAGCGAGAAGCACCCCACAACATCACCAATAGGCAACTAATAAAAGTTCCATAAAGGAGTATTTTTCTTTTTTCAAAGAACAGGTAAATCAGTTCAAAAAAATTACTCATTGGCAGTTTGAGATTTATTTTTACCGAACAATGAGAGTCCCAAATACATCAAGAATCCAAACACAACAGCCGAAGCCACTGCAAGAGTGATACTTCCGTAAAGGTATTGAACAAAATTTAAATTAATAGTGTCGAGTGATAGTTCCTTGCTAAGCCCAACAGCAATTGCGTCTTTAGGAACCCATATCTCACCTACTTTATAACTGTAATAAATAATAAATGGAATCAAAGGTGGGAGACTAATATTGGCACCAATAATTACCAGTGCCTTATTCAATCTGAATAAGACCGATAGCGCAATTGCTGTGACCAATTGAAAGCCCCAAATAGGAACAATGCCCATTGCTACTCCGAAACCAAAAGATACTGCAGAGAGAATATTAGATTCTTTTCGGTTAAGTAACTCGTTTTTTAAATTAGTATAAGTTTCTTGTTTGAAAATACTTTTAATAAAATTTCGTGGATTGATATAGAAAAAGGTGATTAATACAAGAACTGTATTAAGAATACTGATTCTGGTGAAATCCTTAAACGGTCGAAAATGTGAAACTCTTTCATTGGCAGCAGCATAATATACAGAGACAGGGACAGATTCAATTTTAATTTTTTTCCAGGCTGCTTTTACTATAACTTCTATTTCGAATTCAAACTTTTTTGTAAAAAAACGAGTGTTCTCGAGTAATTTTAAAGGATAAAGCCGGTATCCCGATTGTGTATCCGGTGCTTTGATGCCTGTTTCAACCCAAAACCAGAAATTAGAAAATTTATGACCAAAACTACTCTTGCCGGGCACTGATGATTGATTCATATTTCGAGATCCAATAATCAGCGCAGGTCCTGTACTTATGAGTTTATCAATAAACGCAGGTAGATCATTTGGGAAATGTTGTCCATCGGAATCAATAGAAATGGCGTAGTCATAACCCTGACTTAGGGCATATTTAAAACCTGTTCGCAGTGCCCATCCTTTACCCTTGTTGGGTTGGTAGCTGACTACTTTTATATTTTGGTACTTGCTAAGTATTTCGTTGGTAGTATCGGAAGAGCCATCGTTTACTACAATAATGTCCTGCGTATATTCTAATACGCCATCTATCACCTGTTGAAGTGTTGCATCATTATTGAATGTAGGCACCAGCACACAAACTTTCAGGTCTGTAAATTTTTGAGAAAGTGCTGATGGCTGATCCATAATTTTATCGGTAATGAGCTTTCGATATTTTGAAACAGGCATTTCCTCCGGTAAAAATTGTACCGTCGGCAGTATAAGTTCCATCAGCATTTTTCGATTGCTTAATCTCTACATCTACCTCCGGAAATAAATTAGGATCTATTAAGGAGAGAAACTTAATATTGGAAGCATCATGCAAAGTTAAGGTATGCCCTACATTGGCTTCGAGTAACTCTTTAATGATTCCAATCATGCAAACACCGGGTGTAATCGGTAATTCAGGAAAATGTCCTTTAAAAATATCATGTTCTGCATTGAGACGTATGGTAACCCTGAATTCATTTTTGTTTTCAGGAACATCCGTTATAAGTGTGTAAAAATTATTTTGTAGCATTACCTTTCGATTTGTTTTAAACTAATGTTAAATTCGAAGTTGTGATGTGTAATATAGACAGAATCGGGCAAACCTGCTTTATAATCAGTTAAATCAATGGTCATTTTTTTCTTTTTTGCTGAAGCATTTTCAATTTTGAGTAAATGCTCACAATTTTTATCGGTAATGTAGTAATTTATTTCTTTACCCGATTTGAAACCAAAATACAATTCGTTTTCGGAATTTTGATATTTTATATCGGTCATTTTCAAATTGTAGAATAAAACCAAACCAATATCCTTCTTCAATTCATTAATAACCACCTTTTTATTTAATTGCTTGATGACATACTTCACATTAAACCCTGTAGAGGTAAATTCAAAATCAAAGAATTTAACACCCATTTCATTAGTAAACACTACTCTTTTTGAAGAGTCAGGCATTGTTTTAATCAGTAATAGCCCACTCAGATGTTTGCCAACAACATTAATATGCGAATTGTAAAGAACAGTTTTAAATTTGGGACGGAATGTTTCTATGCACGTCTGACGGGCCGTCGCGTCGCTTAGGAAGAGGTAAGGCGACTGGCGGCAACCTGCAACTACAATAAGACTAATTAACAGTAAAATCCGCATCAGGTATTGTTCCGTTAAGTTTTTTATTGATGAAGTTAATTACTGTATTGTCACCTGTAGGCTCTTCCATATCTATTTTCAATACCGAACAATCTTTAATATCGAGATATAAACTGATATGGTTGAAATACTCTTTTAGTTCTTTTTTTACAGGTTCTAATTGCAGCAGATACATTTTTTCGTTCTTAAATACTTTTGCTGTAAAGTCTTTATTGTCTAACGCAGTTCCTTGAACACAATCAATAACTATGTTATTTATTACTGTAAATAGTTTATTGCTACGTGATGAAAATGAATTCGATTTTTGAGAATCTTTAATCATTACCTTATCGCCATTTATTACCAACAGGTAACTAAATGGGGTGGTATATTCCATTCTTACTTTATCCGTTTTTTTAAATTTAAAAGTTCCTTTTGAGGTAATTGTTTCAGACAGCACATTTAAGTTTTTCTCTTGAATGAAATCACTATTGATTGTTTGTGTTCTTTTTGCAGCATCTGCTAACCGAACGCTGAAATCATTGTTTGCAGGTAGGGCAGTGAAGCCTTTTGGTTGTGCCGATATTGCCATTACAAATGCATTAAATAGCACTAGCAATAAATATTTCTTAATCATAAGCTTGTAAATTTAGTAAGTGATCGAGCCGGACCGGTTTTAATCCACTGGCCTTAATTTCATTAATGATTGCCTGAAGCGAACGTACCGTAACACCAGAGGTATCATGTAGCAAAATAACGGAACCGGGTTTTAATCGGTTCTTTATTTTTTCAACCAACTTTGTTTCATTTTTTATAACAGTATCCATTGAACGTATGTTCCAGCCAATTGGAAGTACCCCAATTTCTTTTATCGCTTTGGCAAGAACAGGTGTGGTAACGCCGTAAGGAGGACGGAAAAAATTCATTTTTTTGTTTATAATTTTTTCGATGATTGTATTGGTATCATTCATTTCTTTTTTCATTTGAATAAGTGAATACAGGTCGAAGAAAAAATGATGCGAAAAACTATGATTGCCGATTAGATGGCCCTCCGCATCCATCCTTTGAACTAAGGATTGATTTTTAGTAATCCTTTTGCCGATACAAAAAAAAGTCGCCTGCACATTGTTCTCTTTTAGGATATCAAGAATCTCGTCCGTGTTTCCTTCAACAGGTCCATCATCGAATGTTAAGGATACTTCGTTTTTAATGTTGGTAGCATTACATATTACATCTAAATAAAAATTTGAATTTATAAAGTACGAACCATAAAAGAGTATTGCGAAGAGAACAATAGTTAAAACAATAAAAATCCAAACAGGTACCAACATAAATCGGCTTGCAACCATAATTAGGGCCACCAGCAAAAAATAACTGAGGAGTGTATTTTTGAATGTCAGCATGCCGAAACAAGTATTAGGGAATGGTGTACATTGCCAAGATGGTTATATATTAATATGTTTTTTATTTTACCCAAATTCATCGCATCCAAATTAAAGACTTCCGGCATTTTTTCCTCTTTTAAAATGCTTGATGCAAGCCATAAAGCAAATGCAGAAGCGGTTCCATACTCGCCACAGTAATTCTTGAAAGCCATTGTTACATTTTTTAGATCCATGCTCTTGAGGTACTCATCAATAATCGCATCCTCAGCTACATCACCATTATACCCGGCAAGCACCAAATCGGGTTTGGGAATATTATTTGAATGCAGCATGTCCTGAGTCATTTTTGAAAACTCAGATACGTCTGAAAAAGATAAAGTCTTTATGGATTTTATTTCAGCATAACAGTTTTCTTTTTTTGTTGATGAAAGAGAAAAAAATATGGATCCTTCTCCTGCAATTGTACCTTTTGACCTTCCGGTATTTGAAACGGAAATGGGTGACTTATTTTCTTTTTTATATGAGCCCATTCTGTTAAGGATTGAAAACTGGGCATCAATAATTTCATCTACACCACCAACTAATACCTGATTTGCAGTGCCCTCATGGATAAGAAGTTGGCCATCGAGCAAGGCGCTTTCAAAGGAAATATTTTTGTGAACGTAGGTGCTGTTATAACCTCTACATTGGAACAATAATGCTATTTGTGAGGCGATGGTATTGTGTGTGGAATGAATGAACGCTGTTGGGCTCAACATATCTTCTTTGAACTGAACAAGTTTGGATAGAAATGAATAGGTATCTTCCAGACAACCAAAAGCTGTACCAACAATTATGGCATCGGGTGTTTCAATGCCTGCATCCTGTTGTGCCTGTTTTGAAGCCACAACACTCATCCTTACGATCCTACTCATGCGACGGATTTGTTTCGGATCGATATAATTACCATATTCCGGCTCCACACAATCGTTTCGAATTTGAGCTAATTGTTGTAAGCCATCCTTTAACACAACTCCATTGTGTGTATGCTGTGGCGAAATGGCTCCCATACCATTGATATATATTTTCATTGGTCTGGTTTTGAAAATATTAATGAGGTGCAGTTGCCCCCGAATCCGAATGAATTCGATAACACATTAGTTACTTCTACATTTTCCAAATATTTTATTTCAGGATATAAATGTAAACCGTTTACCGGATCCGTAAAGGAAAAATTGGGATAAATGAGTCCTTTCTGAATCGCTACCGCCGACAGCACAGCTTCAATACTGCCACTGGCTCCGAGTGTATGACCTGTAAAGGATTTTGTAGAACCGAGTTTTGGATAGGAGGGATGAAAAATTCTTTCTACTGCTCTCCCCTCGGCACTGTCGTTATTTTGAGTTCCGGTTCCATGCATGTTGATATAACTAATATCGCTGGTACGAAGTCCACTCATTTTTAATGCACCTTGCATGGCCAGAAACGGACCGTTACCTTCGTCGGAAAGAGCAGTCTGGTGATGGGAGTCATTGGCATTGCAATATCCGGCTACTTCACATAATGGAGAAGTGTTGAATTTTTTTGAAGCGGCTTCGCTCATCAGCACCACATAAGCGGCACCTTCGCCAAGGTTCAATCCTTCGCGACTGCTATCTAAAGGACGACATTGTTTGCGATCAACAATCATTAACGTGTTGAAGCCGTTTAACGTAAACCTGGTTAGCGCATCTACGCCACCTGCAACAACAACATCCAGTTGTCCGCTTTTAATCATACGCGATCCCAGCATAATTGCATTTGCAGAGGAGGAACAGGCAGTGCTTATTGTTGTTACGAAACCTTTTAAACCCAGCTTTTCACAAACGTAATCGGTGGCTTTTCCACAGTCGTGATGCATAACATCATGCAGGTCGCCTGACTCAGGATCGTTGAGAAAATCCTCAAAAAAAAATTCAGTTTTATCCATGCCACCAACGGAACTTGCCGAAATAAATCCGGTTTTCATTTGGTTTAATTCTGCACTATTAAATGGAGCGATAGCTTGCTGAGCGGCATGATAACTCAACAAAATAGTTCTGCTCAACCTGCGATCTAAGCCGGTTAATTGAGCAAGTTCATAGTTGGATAATTTTACTTCCGCTAGTGGAAACTCCTGATGATGCCGGGTAGTAAGGAACCGGGCTTCGGCTACACCGGATTGATGTAGTTCAAAAGATTTTAATGTTTCCCTGAGGTTATTGCCTATAGCGGAAATGATACCAACATTAACAACATAAACGGAGGTACCCATCTTTTTTATTTCTTGTTGGCCATAATATAATCTGCCATCGAGTTCACCGATCTGAAAACAGTTGGACCGTCTTCGGCACGTGTTAATTTAATGCCATAGTTTTGTTGTAAAAGTACTATCAATTCAAGTGCATCAATGGAATCGAGCCCCAGCCCTTCAACAAATAGTGGTTGGTCGTCACCAATCTCTTCCGGTTTAATATCTTTTAGATTTAGCTGTTCAACAATTTGTCGTTTTAAATTTTCTTTTAGCTCAGTCATTCCCTCGATTATTATAAAGTGCCTCAATATTTTTTATCGTATATTCGTTACCGTTAGTAATATCTGATTTTTCAACTAAGTAAAAAAATGCCTCATAATTATCGTCCAATAATTCGACCCAACCACCTATGCAGGCATCTACTTCAGATGATTTAAGAAGATGGTTCACATATTGAAATTGTTGCGGAATATTAAACCGTTCGGAAATAAAGAAGGTGTTAGCACCCTTAATTCCGTGCCTGATGCAGATTTCACCAATAACAATATTCGGGAGCGAATATACAAAAACGGCAGGACTTGCCACCCCTGTTTTGAGCATATTGTAGTATTTGATATCGGTATCCAGACTCGAATTTTTGTTCGATAAAACTACACCCACCTTAAAAGGATCGTATTTAATAGCTAAATTAGTGTTATTCAACAATATATCTGCGCAAAGCCACCCCAATTTGGAGAGTTTATCCATTTTGTGGAATTTAGGGTAGGCAAGTTTAAAATGGGTGTAACATTCATCCGCAAAAGTTGCAAATGATTGATAATCAGATTTGAATATTAAATTGGTGTTTTTATGGATTTGACAATTTGAAATTCGGCAGGATCCGATAAGTTTTGGTTGGAATTTACTCATAGAAGAATTTAAGAGTGTAAAATTAAAAAAATCAACCTAAGCATAGGTTAACAAAGGAATCCTTTTATATTTGTAGGTTCAACCCCTAAAATAAATCACTATGATCAGAAAAATTTTATTTGCAGCACTATTTTTATTTATTGTTAGTTCCGGAGCGGTTTTCGCTCAAAAGATCAAATTGGAATCAGGTAGCATTGATGCAATTAAGAAAGAGAAAAAGCTAAACGTGCAATATGATTATTCCAGCTTCGGTGTAGGTAAAATGAAAACGGAAGAAGAATATTTGAAGAAAAAATCAGATGAATATAATGAAAAAGAACCTGGTAAAGGGGAGAAGTTTCGTGAAGGATGGATTGGCGCCCGTAAAGAGCGGTACGAACCTAAATTTGAATCACTAATTAATGATGTGCTCAAGAAAAGCGGCGTATCTGTTGGTAACAACCCAGATGCTAAATACACGTTAATAGTAAAAACTACTTTTGTTGAGCCAGGTTATAACATTGGTATTATGAAACAAGCAGCTTATGTAAGTTTTGAATATATTTTTGTGGAGACTGCGAATCCTTCTACCATCGTTGCTAAATTGTCACAACAAAAAGTGCCCGGATCTCAAGTTATGGGTTATGATTATGATGCAGGAACAAGAATTGCTGAATCCTATGCAAAAGGTGGTAAAATGTTGGGCAAATTTATTGAGAATTGATTCTAGAGTTTTAATTTTAATGTTGCCAGTTTTTATTTTTAAAAACTGGCAACATTTGTATATTCGTTCAAAGTGTAATTTATTACAAACGGATGATCATCATAAAAATTATCAGTAACACGTAAAAATCCGTAATTAGTATCCATTGCAAACGGATGAATTTACGGAAAAACAAAAAGCCGTTTTTAGCTCGCAATTAATTGGAGACGGAAGTTTTTTACACTACTCCTAACAAATAAACTACGTGATTATTTTCATAACAATTGTAAATCAAAATATTTTTTATTTTGTTGATTGTCTCATTTTTTTCTAATAAAATTCCTTTGGGAACCGATTGCGTTTTAAGAATCATGGCGGCGAGCCACATGGCAAAGGCTCCGCTGGTTTGGTATTCTCCACACAAATGTTTGAATGCACCGGCAGGAATATTTTTTAGGTAATTATCTTTTACTGATTCAATAAAAACATCGTAATTTACATCTCCATTTAATCCATAAAGTACGAGGTCAATATCGGTTTTGTTCAAGTTATTTAACTCTAAAATCGAAGATATATTTTCGTTTATTTCAGATGGAGATGCAGGAGTATAAATAGTTTTTACAGCTATTAGTTTTGCATAATCATTATCGGAAGAATTTTTACTTAAAACAAAAAAGGAGGCGCCCTCACCGGCAATGGTTCCAGGAGTTTTATGTTGAAATAATTTAGCAGAGCTGATTTTTTCTTTTTTCCATATTCCTAAGCGGTCGTAAATGAGCAGGTTTTTTTCGGTCATCTCATCCAACCCTCCAACCAACACATCAGAAGCTTCCCTTTCTTCCATCAGCATCATTGCATCCAGTAAGGCACTTTCAAAAGAAAACCCCTTGTGAACAAAAGTAAAATTATGATTCATGCACTTTAGTTGCAACGCTATTTGTGCACTCACGGTATTTTGAATAGATTGAATGAAGGAGGTTGGTGTCAGGAATTGTTCATCATCGGCAATGATGGCTGAGAGGAATTTTTCGGTATCACCCAAGCACCCCAAAGCAGTTCCGGTAATAATGGCATCCGGCATTTCTAATTTGGCATCTCTTAAGGCTTCTGTAGCGGCGGCAATTCCCATCTTTACTATTCGTCCCATCCTGCGAGCCATCACCGGATCGAGATAATCACGATAGGAGGGTTCTACACATTTGAGAAAATTATTTTTTGAAACGAGTATCTCCGCTAAAAATTCAGTAGTATTTAAAGTTCGCTGTGGTGAAACTATACCGGTACCACGAATATAGGCCATCATGAAGTTATTTTTGAAAAGATTAATGAGGAGGTGTTTCCACCAAAACCAAATGAATTGGAGAGTACATGATTTACATGGATGTCTGTTTTGAACTTGGTTTCGGGAGTAAAATTTAATTCCGGCATTTTATTCTCGAAATTTAAATTTGGATAAATTATATTTCCACGTATAGCCAGAACCGATAGTACTGCTTCAATACCTCCCGCAGCAGCTAAAGTATGTCCGGTAAACGATTTTGTAGAGCTTACTGGAGGAAGTTGGTGCTTAAAAATCCGTTCCAATGCCAGTCCTTCCGACAAATCATTAATCTCGGTACCTGTTCCGTGAGCATTTACATAATTGATCTCTGCCGGATGTAAGCCGCTTAAGCGAAGTGCTTTTTCCATAGCCAGAAAGGCACCTGCACCATTTGGTGATGAGGCAGTTTGGTGATAGGCGTCGTTTGAATTTCCATAGCCTGAAAGTTCACAAAAAACATTTTTGTCTTTGGCACATTTTTCAGATTCCAAAACCAGATACCCTGCACCTTCTCCTAAATTTAATCCATTACGATGTGCATCAAATGGTTTGCATAAATTAGGGTCTAGAATTTTCAAACTTAAAAATCCGTTAATAGTAAAGCGTGATAGGCAATCCGTTCCACCAACAACAACTCTATCTACTATGCCCAGTTTTATTAAGCGGGCTCCAAACATAATTGAATTAGCTGATGAAGAACAGGCGGTGCTGATGGTAGAGAGAAAATCTTTTATACCAAAATGGTTCGCAATTTTTTCGGTGCTGTCGCTGCAGTCGAGCGTTTTTACATATTCTAAATAATCACCCTTGTCGTCAATATCTAAATATTTTAAAAAGAAATTTTCTGCTATACTCATTCCGCCAACACTGGTGGCAGATACTATTCCTGTTTTGAATTCATTAATATTTTTGATACCGGCACTATGAAGAGCTTCAGCAACAGCCACAATACCCAATAGCGTTGTGCGGGTATATTTAATTTCGGGTGTAGCACTACAACTTTTTTTTAATTCGTCATTGTTTGGTTTAACTTCTCCAACAGAAAGGGATTTGCTGTGACGAGTTTGAATGTGCTTTAATTCACCAATGCCGGTTTGTTGATTCCTGATAGCAGCAAGTGTTTCATCAACATTATTTCCAATAGCTGAGATTATTCCGGCACCGGTAACAAAAACTTTATTGTTAATGAGCAAAGTAAAAATTTATTTTTTTTGATGTTCCATGATGTATTCCGCCATTGTTCTTAGCGATTGAAAAACTTTTTTTCCTTCTTGTGAATTGGTAATTTTGATACCGTACTTTCTTTCTAGCAGCACGCTCAACTCTAATGAGTCGATGGAGTCGAGACCAAGACCTGTTCCAAAAAGTGGCGTGTCGGCCTGTATGTCATCCTTGTTGAGATCGGCAAGATTCAACTGTTCAATAATATCTACTTTAAGCTGTTCAATCAAATCCTCCATAATTTCTTTTTTTCGTTCCGCAAAAATAAACGATTAAATTGAATCAATTGTTTTTTGTTTTATTGATGAAGTATGCTAAACCAACTGTTAACGCAAAGAAAATCAATAGCTTCGAGGTATTTGCCCAAATGCTAGAAAAATCACCTCCACCCAGAAAGAGTGTTTGAAAGGCGTTCAATCCCCAATATAAGGGTGAAAGTTCCGCGATTACACGAATGACCTCAGGCATCACATACACCGGTACCCATATCCCGCCCAAAGCGGCAAGAATCACCACCGAAACAGCGCCAAAAGTTGATGATTGCTGATGTGTATTAAATACCGTTCCAACCAAAACCCCATAACCGGTTGCTGCAAGAGCCGATGACAACGCAACAAGAATAATAGCAGGTATATTTGATCCAATGGTAAGTTGGGGCAAACCGAATACCGGCAACAGAAAAATTCCAACCATCAGCATGAGCGAAAACTGGATGAGACAAACAAAAAGATAAGAGATAATTTTTCCCGCCATAACGGTAAAATAGGAACCGGGCATGGTTCTGATGCGAAGATAACTTCCCTCTTCACGTTCTTTAATCATGGATCCTGCAAGCGTAATCACAATAAAAAACATTCCAAACATGGTCCATGCCGGCACGTTATGTTGAACCGAATTTAATTCGAGATTAGTAACAGGATGCTCCACTGCACTCTCTTCCCGAAAGGTAATGAAATCACCAAACTCGGTATTCGAATGTGCTTCAGGAGTACCGGCATTACTCAATTCTTTTTTGAATGATTCAATTAAACTTTGTGATTCTAATTTGGCGGCAACTTGTCGTATTGAGCTAAGAACTGAATTTTTAAAAGATTTTTTTATATCGGGAGCAAAATAAACCAACACCGGTTCACTACTATTTTGAACTGCTGTTGTTGATGCAGTGCTATCTGTGAGACCCATTGAAGCAAGAGTTGCATTAACAAAAAAGTCGATTTTATGATCTAATAGGTTGGTGGCTTTTGCAGGAATAATAATTCCAATTTGATATTTCCCTCCGGCTATTGCAATTCTTGCAGCTTCAGTGGTACCATTAAAATAATTCACCTCAAATATTTTCGAATCTTTTAATCCCGCACTTATTTTTTTTCCTAAATCGCCTTCGTCTTTATTGAGAAGAAGGAGTGGAATTTTCATTTCCTGGTAATCTCTGAATGGAGCATCCTGAATGAGTGCCATTATAGTAACTAATGCAACCGGCATTACAAAAAGTATGGCCAATCCGCTTTTATCACGAAGCAGGATTAAAAATTCTTTTTTAATAGTTGCAAATAAACGCAGCATCAGTCTCTAAGAGTTCTTCCTGTTAATTTCAAAAATAGATCTTCCAAATTTAAACATTCATATTGCTGAACCAGTTGAGCCGGTTTGCCCGAAGCAATAATAGCTCCATGATCAATAATTGCTATTCCGGTACAAAGTTCAGCTGCCTCTTCCATAAGATGAGAGGTATAAATAATAGTAGTGCCCTCTTTATTTATTCGATGGAGGAATTCAACAATAATGTTACGCGATTGAACATCTACACCAACAGTAGGTTCGTCGAGAAATAATATTTGTGGCTGGTGAAGAATACCGGCTATCAAATTAATTCTTCGTTTCATTCCACCCGAATATTTTTCAATTCGCTTATCAGCATTTTCAAGCAAGCCAAATACTTCAAGTGAATCGTTAATTTTTTGTTTAAGCATGGCACCCTTCAATCCATACATGTTGCCAATATATTCCAAATTTTCATAGGCGGTAAGCGTAGGAAAAAGTGCAATGTCTTGCGGAACAATACTGATTATTTTTTTAATAGCATCTCGTTGCGAAGAATAATCTAAACCATTTAAATGGATGTCGCCTGATGAGGGAGCCAACAAACCACACAACATAGAGATAGTAGTTGTTTTGCCGGCGCCATTAGGTCCAAGCAGCCCCCATATTTCACCTTTAGGAATAGCAAATGAGATATTATTTACCGCAGGAACCAGTGCACCCTTATAAGTTTTCGAAAGATTCTTAACTTCAATTGCGATGCCAAGGGCCATTACAAAGTAATTTTTTTTAGCTTATTAAAAATTATTTCTTCACGGTTGGAACAGTCTATCATCATTTCTGAAAGCTTCTGATAATTTTCGCCTGTTACTGCACGGTCTTTGCAAATTCGTGCTGCATCATAGGCGAAATCACGCCATTTGTCACCAACTTCGGTAACCTCTTTTGAAATATCGACTAACCAGGGTTGATTTAATACTTCAGATGCTTCTTGTAAAAAGGCTGCAAAAATAAATCTGAAGCCGGCACCACCGGTTCCAATTTCTTCCTGCATACGTACGATGTTTCCAAGAAATAAGGCTGCTCGTTTTTTCTCCAGCTTAACAGGATACTGAGCAACTTTTTTAGCAAGGTATCGCTCTCCCCGGATGCCAAATAAGGGAACAGGGATTGTAGTCATATCCACAGCTGTTTTTTTTATTCCGGCCACGACCGACTTTCTTAAATCTACTTTTTTAGGAACAACCAGTGGATAATACATTTTGCCATTTGGTGAAAGTGCGCCTTTTGCAAAACGAGCACGTTGTAAATCCTTAGTATCAATTTCAGTTACGGTTTCCATAATAGGATCACTCACCAGGTAGCGGCCATCTTTCTTCCCATACACTACTATGTTATGTGCGTTGAAATGAAATCGCAATGCTTCGGGCAGATAAGGAAGATAGTAAACACTGGTTAGCATCCCTGTAGGAGTTCCCTGATCGAGTACCCGGTCGAGTTGATCCATTGCTTTGGATTCACTGCTGAACGAATGCTTTTTCATTTGTATTCCCAATCGATCTGCAACACGTGAAAAGATCATCCCGGGTAAAATCCGGTAAGTTGTTGCGGGTATGCCGTTCACTTTTAAAAATGGCATGTGACCAAAAAACAATCCCGACCCGATCCCAAATATCATCGGCTCGCTTAATATTAATCCGTGATGTTTTAAGAGGTTAGACGCCACACCACTTTCGCAATGTGCCGATTGATTATGTTGGAAGTTTATGGGCAATGTAGTTTGTTTTATTGAGGATAATTAAATTGCAGAAAATTATTTCAATCAACACGAAGCAATTGTTCGCGTGTAATTCTGAAAGCATCAGCGTATTTGTCGAGTTGTTTTTCAGATAATTTTTTAAATGTCCTTGGTTTTAGGTGCCATTTTACTCTGAAAGCAGGATAGCCAACGTAACCGGCAAGCATTTTTAAATCGAGCATTTGCTTTTCCATATAAAACGCAATCGGACTAAGTTCGCCGGCCAGAACTTTCAATTTCACTTCGTCTACCTTTGCATTAATTTCATCCCATGCCTGCGACAATACAATATTTTCCGGTTCCCAGCCAACAGTTTTTACTTTGGTATAATTTCCATCTTTGTCAACGGCGTACTTCAAAACTTTTAATTTTCCTTCCAGAACATTTTTATCATCCTGTGGTACTTTATCAGCTTCCATGGTTTGTTGACTTTAGATGATTTACTTTTACTAATGATAAATAGGTTAACAAACAGTTAGTAAAATGTTGGCATAAGAGAATCTTGCACTCTCAGGAATTATCAGCGCAAGCTTATGGCCTTTCTTCAATTTTCCGGAATAAAACAGTTCTTCCAGTGCAAGAAATATCGAAGCAGAACCAACATTTCCTACACGAGTTAAATTCAGGAACCATTTTTCCTGTGGTATTTCAATGTTATTACGTTTCATCTCATCATCTAAGCGAGAGCGAAAATATTCAGAAGAGATATGAGGTAAAAACCAATCGATACCGGCAACATTTACATCATGTTTTTTGAATGTAGCTGCAATGGTTTTTGTTCCCAGTTGAGTAATGTATTTTTCGAGTAATCGGGTATCTTGCTTGAGCGAAAATAATGATTTGTTTATCCATTCCGATTGATCAAAGCTGACCCAACCTTTCAATTCACCGTCTTCTGTTTTATCACCGCCGGCATACATACACGTTTCAACTTCATTGGCAAAAGAACAAATATCAATGTATTCAATTCGCAACGATAAACTATTTTCATTTGGTTTGTCAGTCAATAGTACGGCTGCAGCTCCATCGGATAACATCCATCTTAAAAAGTCTTTTTCAAAAGCAAGAAAAGGATTAGCTTCCAATTCTCTTAATTTCACCGCTTCTTCTTCAAAATTTTTCGCCGACATCCACGAAGATAATTTTTCACTTCCGGTAGCAACCGCATTAGCACTCAATCCTGATAACACCGACATGTATGCATACTTTAAAGCATTGGTACCTGAACAGCATGATCCGGAGAAAGAAATTGCTTCAGTAGGTTTTGATTTAAGTGCACCGTGAACCATGGCTGCATGAGAAGGCAATAGCTGATCGGGTGTAGTTGTGCCGCAGGTTAAAAGTTGAATATCATCTAAAGTGAAATTATCTGTTACCAACCCGTTGATGGCTTCTTTTGTCAACTCAGCATTGGTGTGCGTACTATTACCGTTTTTATCAAGCGCATAATAGCGGTTAGTGATTTTATTATTGCGTAAAATAATAGCTTTAGATTTCGATTTAAAATCACCTCCAACAAAACCAAGGTACTGTTCTATCTCATCATTACTAACTGGATTGCCAGGTAAAAATTTGGCAATACGGTTAATGTAAACCGATTTATTCATAAAATATTCTGACAACTGTTGTACGTTGTCTGTTTTAGGAGATTAATTTCAGAAGATTAAGTAATTCGCAAAGATAGTGCTTTATTTTTGAAAATTCATCACCTGACAGGTGTAGAAAGGTGGTGGAAATAGCAATTGAAAAGTGCAGTAATAAATACGTAAATAATTGAAAATCAAATATTTATTCTCTTAAGGCGGTATTGGAATAGTAATCGATTTCCTTCCTGGTTTTGGTTGGAAAAATGAGCGGAAGCAGCCGGGATAAGATGGTGATAATTGGAGAAAGGATCAAAATAAGTGTAGGAAGTACGATACCGAAAATCCTGACTCTGGTACGACGTTCTTTACTATTCGCTTTTCCTTTCTTAAGGATAAAATCGGCATAGAGTGGAAAAAGTACTTTGCCACGACCCTCCATAATCATCAGATTGGGTTTTATGTTGATAGCTCCCTCATTGATTAATTTTTGCTGCATCCCTACATAATTTCCTGATTTAAGATGTTCATTAATTACATCACCAAATTTCCAGGCCTTTGTATTTAGTTCCTCGTCAGAAACGCCATACTTAGGGAATATTCCCATGTACTTACCTTGCACGCCACTTAGTTCAAATGCCAACACAGTAATCAGACTTACCAAATTAGATGCTCTATCCACGAAAGTGATGTTCCCTTCGAGATGTGCACCAATTTTTTTCAAATGACGTTTCATCTTCTCTTGTCCGTTCAACCACATATTACGACACGATAAAATAGTAACCACCGGTCGATCCTTCAACAGTGCAACCGCCTCTTTGGATTGCAAAAATGAATCAATAGGGCGGCACACAGAAAGGAACCAGGGTTGATAGGCGACAACTACCAAATCAAATTTGGAATTGATATCCGTCTTTATCGGTTGTAACTCGCAGGGAATACTATGTACCGTTTCCGGGAAGGCATCAAAAAATTGCATGTACGACCATGGATAAGGGAAGATAGATTTTGGTTGAACTAACTCATAATGAATTTTTACATCCTTTTCGGCTTCGAGATTTTTCAAAGTAGCTTTCAATGCTCTTTGCATTTGCCCGGTTTGTGTATAATAGATTACTAATACGTTTTTCATTTCGTTGCACTTAAAACTTGCGAAAGATATTCATTTTTTTTAATTCTTGTATCTGGAAACTGTCCAGAGTAAATTCTTATTTAATATGGCAACGGCTGTAATAAGTCCTGAAAAAAGAGCAGCACCCACACCTACACAAACAATATCCTGTCCGGTTAAATATAAATTTTTATAATCAGTTACCGGTCGCAATTGCTTTAACTTGAAGCGCTCGGGAGTATGTTCCAATCCATAAATTTCGCCACTTGAATAACCGGTAAAATGTTTTGTAGAGAGTGGCGTGGAGAGCTCCGTAAATCCAATTTTGTCTTTTACTTGTGGTACAACCGACAGTAATTTCGCCAATAAGTATTGAGTTACTTCGATCTTTATTTTTTCATATTCAGCTCCTCGTTTTTGCCACTGCAAGCTCTCCCATTTTTTGACAAATGCAAACGGAAACGACCCAACTACTTGAATGGTGGCGGTACCTTCGTGATTTAAATTCCAGTCTTCATCTTTCGACGATGGAAATGAAATATATGCGATGGGTGATTCGTTAGGTTTGTTAGTAAGATGAAATTCAAAATTCTCATCCAGTTGGTAATTTTGATATAACCAAATATTATATTTTGGAAGATTTAGTTCGGCATCACTGGCATTCAAACCAACATATAAGCAAACATGCGATATGGAAGGATTAATTTTATTAATATCCTCTGTGTTTTTTTCTTTGCGGATGTTTGGCGGAATTAGTTTATTAAAGGTATTAAATACACCGGCATTGCTTACAATTTTCTTAGCATAAATTTTATCGCCATTCTCCATTTCAACACCACACGCACTATTTTTAGTAAATAAAATGTGTTTAACAGGAGCCTTGATTACTACTTTCCCTCCACGCGTTTCTATTGCTTCTGTAAGAAACTTATGAATACTGGAAGCGCCTCCGGTGGGGTAATTGCCGCCTTCAACAAAATGATCAACTATCATTGCATGAATTGCAAAACTGCTTTTGGCAGGAGTTAGTCCGTAGTTACCGCACTGGGCACACAGTACCGAAATTAATTTTTCATTGGAGGTAATTTCCTGCAAAACTTCGCGAGTTGTTTTAGCAGAATTTTTATAAAACCCTTTTCTTAAAAAATAACCTACCGTTTTACTCAGCCACCAAGGCATGGTTTTCTCCGAAAAAAACATAATGGATGATCCACTTATTTTCCTAACGAGATGATAATATTTTCGAATGGCAATCTCCTCATTAGGAAAATAGGCAATCATCTGGTTCACCTGATTGTCGAATCCACTTCTGAAATTATATACATCTCCATCAATAATTGTCTGGTCGTACACTTCACCCATTCCGCTCCATTGCAATTTACCATCGGTAACATAATCAAATGCCTTACGCAATAAATTTTCACCGGATTGTACCTGTCCAACATAATGTACACCTACGTCCCACACAAAGTTTTTACGTTTGAAAGTATGAGTAAATCCTCCGGGCACATAATGCTGCTCCAGCACTAACACTTTTTTTCCGGCCTTCGCTAAAAAAACTGCTGTTGATAAGCCACCAATCCCCGAACCAATCACGATAGCATCGTATTTTGATTCAGCAAGTGATGAAGTGTAGCGTTGGTGCATGAAAAATTAGGTGTAGGGATTAATTAAAAGTCAAAGTTTGTGATTTCCGTTCTAGTTCTCTATTTTATCCTGTCCCGTTGTTATCTTCTCCCACAATAATTCTCTTTTTCAACTTTAAAAATCAACTTTATTTTTTTCGACACTTAAGTAGTGAATGACTAACTCCAATATTATCCACACATTCCACAACTTCAAATCCTGCTTTTTCAACGAGAGTTTGGAACAATCCGGAGTGGTACATTTGACTATTTCCATTGGCGATATTAGTAAAGTATAAAGAAGTCATTTGTAAACAAAATGCAGATACTTTAAACTTTTGTCGATCCCAAAATGGTTCCAATATAAATACTTGTCCACCTTCACCTAATGCATCGTAACATCTTTGCAGGATAGAAATGATCTCTTCTTCGGAGAAACAATCCAGAAACTGACTCATCCATATAACATCAAAACCGGTTGGTAATTTAGATTCTTTGTTCAGAATATTAATTTCGTGAAACGATACGCGATCAGTAAATCCTGCTTTGGCAACATTTTCTTTGGCCATTTGAAGTTGTCCCGGTAAGTCAGCTATAGTTACCTGTACCGATTCATTAAACTTAGCACATTGAATCGACCATTTGCCGGTGTTACCTCCGATATCAAGAATTTTTTTCGGATGGTTTTTGAAAACATGAGGTAATACCAATGGAAAAGAGTCGCTGGAATAAAAATGATCGAAGGAAAACCAGCTTTTTTGTTCATGTGGTTTTAAGTGTGCCAGTCCTTCGTATATGGTGCTCCATGAACCAAGTGTAGTTAATCCTGTAGGTTTACTTTTGGTTATCGATGCTGTTAAATCAAACATGCCCAAGTAACAAATGTCTTGCACAAAATCCATATTTACACGGGTCATTTCATCCTGAAGTATGTAATATCCTGTTTTGGTGATCGTATATTTATCATCATTAATTATTACCAAGCCAATTCCTAAACCGGCTTCCAGCAAAACACGCACACCATATGGATGTAAGCCGGTTTTGGTCTGAATACATTCAGAAGTAATACCATCCTTCCCTGCCTGCTCCACCAATTCCAGTATTCCTAAATTTCGAAGTGCCAGTGAAGCCTGAAATACTACAGGAGCATAAGCAATTTGTTGTGCATATTCAATTGATTCAAGTGCAGATCGATTGTCGGAATTAAAAAATTTCATAGAATTAATTTATAGTGTCAGATTAAGATTTGGAAAATATTAATGCAGCATTGCATCCACCAAACCCGGAGGCGGTTTTTAAGCAATGTGTGTTTGATTGATGAATAAGTTGATTTATAATGTTTACTTCAACACTTACGCCACGTTCAGTAAAACCTTTGGTTGGAATAATGATATCGTTCTGAAGTGACTGGATACTTATAATAGATTCTAATATGCCTGCAGCCCCTAACGTATGTCCAAAATAGCCTTTTAAACTATTCACCGGAACATGATTCAATTCGGAAATGTCGAATGCTTTTGCTTCCATCTCGTCGTTGTATAATGTTGCCGTACCATGTGCAGATATAAAACCTAATTGTGATTTATTGATACCCGATTTATGAATAGCTGAATTGATAGCGTGACTAAGTTCAGCTCCCGACCTAGAGGGGCCGGAGATGTGATTAGAATCGTTACTAATGCTACCTTCGAGCACACTCACTTCACCAACCTTAGAAGTAGTGAGTAGTATTGTTGCTGCAGCTTCACCCAGGTTAATACCATCGCGATTATTCGAAAACGGACTGCAACCACCTGCACTTAATGCCTGAAACGATTTAAAGCCTGAGTATACAAATTTACTGATAACATCGGCACCGGCCACCACTGCATTTTTGTAGTTACCATCCTGCAAAAGTTGACTGCCATGCATAATAGCAACAACTCCTGAGATGCACGCATTGGAAATAACTATAGGTTCATTGGGGTTGTTGAAATAGTGTGCAACTTTTTTTGCTGATGTGGAAAGACTCATCCGGTGAATGAGTTCATCCGATACTGCTTCCGTTTCCAGCAATGAAATATTTCCTTTCGTAGTGGAAATGATAAAGATGGTTTCGGAAGTTGAAAAATCGATGGATGATTTAGTACCAGCATCAGCAATAGAAGCAATTAATAATTTTTCGAAACGGGAATAGTTATGCTGATTTTTAATCGAATTTGAAAGCTTCTCCATTTCAAGTTCGTCAATTAGAGAAGCGTGAATAATTTCATCATCAATATTTTGGAGAAGATGTTTCTTAATACCACTTTCGCCTGCTTTTATTTTAGAAAAATTACTATCAGCAGTATGCCCCAGACTAGAAATAATATTAAAGGAATCGATATAAACTGCATTCATTATCAATTGAATTTTAAAGTCCTTGAAGTTTTTTCCATTCTTCATAAAAATCAGGACTCACCAGTTGTAGTTGCCGGTTCGTATTATCAAGAAATACCTGAACAGAAGTACCTGAAGCTATCAGCTCCCGGGTTTCGGCTTTGAGGATACGATAATTGAAAATTATTTTTGCAGCCGGAGAGGGAACATATGTTGTTTCAACCAGAATTTTATCTCTATATTCCAATGATTTTTTATAATCACAATTTACATTTACCACCGGAGCAACAAAACCTTTTCCATAAATATCCATATACGCCAAGCCGTGTTGAGTACCAAACGCTTCGCGTCCATCCTCAAAAAAACGAATGTAGTGCCCGTGCCAAACTATGCCCAGCGGATCAACTTCACTAAACCTGATGGTGTGCTCTATCTCGGTGGTAAGCATGCTGATTTTAATTTCAAGAGTATTAATCGGGCTTTGCAAATATTCTCATTTCACATTCAGCCATCAGCAAATCGCCTTGATAAACTGAACCTTTCACAATACTAATTCCCATTATCTGATTAGTAACAGCAGTTTCTGTAGTTATTTCAGTACCGATAGCGGGTAGGTGAAAAATTTTCAGGTCTCGTATGGAAGCAATAAATCCAACAGGGACTTTTCTGTTTTCGATATTGCAAATATATCCTACCCCTGCAGCTGCAGTTTGTGCGATGTTCTCCACCAATCCACTTTCGGAGAAAAATCCATTGACAGTAAAAATATTTTTCTCATCAATAAATAATCCTGAGATGGTTTTTTCATCGTTTGAAAAAATCAACTTATCAATCATTACCACAGGTGGTCTCTGTGGCAGATATTCTATAATTTCAGTTCCGTGTGCTAACATATATCAGGCTTGCCAGAAATTGTAATAGTTGAACCATTGTGAAGGATATTTCCGGGTCATTGTTTCAAGACTCTTTGCATAATCATCGACAATTGTTTGAATGGAATCCCCTTTATTTTTATCGAAATACTTTATTTCGGTTGAGTAGAAATGATAATGAGTTGCAGTTTCCTTAAAGGCATAAACATAAGCAACCGGCACTCGTAAACGTGATGCGAGCAGGAAGGGTCCTTCCGGAAAACGAGCCGACTCACCAAAGAACAAGCCGCTAATGGTTTTATTTCCCGCAAGGAAACGATCCGCATGCATGCAAACTATTTCATTAGATGTTAGTGCCTGATTAATTTCGAATATATGTGTTAAGTCTTGTTTGATGTAAATGATATTAAATGTTTTTTCACCTGTTACTTCGTCCAGGTATTTTTTTATTTGCGCATCTTCGCCATCATACATCACAATATTTATTCTGGTATTTAATCTTTTTAGTAATTGTCCTGCAGCTTCCCAGTTTCCCAGATGACCACTTAATAGAAGACCACCTTTTTTACCTTCAATCATTTTTCTCAATTCTGATTCTCCATCAAAGTGGAAAGTGAAATTTGTTTTCACCCCCGACATAATAGCCACCTTATCAATTAATGTTTGTCCTAGTGAATAATAATTTTGATAGAGCAAATGGAGCGATTTTAAATTACTGAAGTTGAACTTTTTTTTATAGAGGTCCAATATGGGCCTGGAAGTAGATGGTGAGAAGCAGAAATAATAGAGAGCAACAAACCTTAGAAGTACATATGCGCCACCGGTTCCGAATGTTTGAATAAGAAATACAAATATCCGGTATCCGTTTGATGTCCCTTTTGATTTCCCTTGCCACTGCGGCATTAGTTTTTATTTACTTTTTTAATTACATAATCGTAGAAACTCTGGAAAGTGATGATATCAGAAAAATCTTCAGCCTTCACCTTAAATCCAAAATTACTTTCAATAACAACTACCAGATCAATATAATCAAGACTATCTAATTGAAGTGTGTCACGAAGATTGGCATCTGGAATAATCATTTCGGGTGCCACCTCAAACTCTTCAACTAAAAAATAATTTATTTTACTGATAATTTCTGCAGTTTCCATTTTATAAACTAATTAATCCTTTTCTAATTATGAGTGATGAATTGGTACCTCCAAATCCGAATGAATTGGAGAGAAAAACATCAATATTTTTTTCAATTGTTTTAGTTACAATATTCAATTTTGCTGAATCTTCGTCAGGGTTTTCGAAATTGATATTAGGTGCAATAAAATTATTTTGCATCATCAACATGGAATAAACAATCTCACTTGCACCCGACATCCAGCACTCATGGCCGGTCATCGATTTGGTTGAACTCACAGGAGGATGGGCATCACCAAATACTGCATCAATGGCTTTTGCCTCTTTCGCATCACCAATAGGGGTGGAGGTTGCGTGCGCATTGATGTAATCTACCTCAGTGGCTTTTAATCCAGATTCTTTCAAGCATTTTTCAATCGATTTGGCAGGTCCATCAACGGTAGGATTGGAGATATGACCACCATTTGAAGAGAAACCGTAACCAATTATTTCACCTAATATTTTTGCGCCTCTTCTCTTTGCGGAATCAAGACTTTCAATAATCACAGTTGCTGCTCCTCCGCTTGGCACCAACCCGTCGCGATCGCGATCGAATGGGCGAGATGCTTTCGCAGGTTCATTTTCTCTTACGGAAAAAGCAGATAATGCATCAAAATTCCCCATGGAATAAATATTAATTTCCTGAGCTCC
>JBBQVM010000010.1:0-25837 GCA_038211525.1 Bacteroidia bacterium | reverse complement strand
ATATGACCACAGGCAGAAATAAGTTTGGTGCCGGTACTTTTTCCAATTCCAATTTTCGCATATTCATCACCACCCATATTAATTATGTGTGGAACGGCAGCTATTGTTTCTACATTATTAACAACAGTAGGGCACTGCCATAATCCTTTCACTGCAGGGAATGGAGGTTTGATACGGGGATTACCTCTTTTACCTTCCAACGATTCAAGCAAAGCCGTTTCTTCACCACAAATATAAGCGCCGCCACCGGGGTGTACATATAAATCGAGTGAATATCCGGAGCCTAGAATATTTTTTCCAAGCAACCCTGCCTCATAGGCTTCGGCAATTGCTTCTTCCAGAATATGATAAACGTACATCATCTCACCTCTAATATAAATATAAGCGGTGTTTGCTCCCAATGCATAGCTGGAAAGTATCATTCCTTCTACTAACGCATGAGGGATATGTGACATTAAAAACCGATCTTTGAAAGTGCCGGGTTCACTCTCATCTGCATTACAAACCAGGTAACGGGGAACGCCTTCGGGTTTGGCCAGGAAACTCCATTTCAACCCGGTTGGAAAACCTGCTCCTCCTCTTCCTCTCAGACCCGATTTTTTTACTTCCTCAGTCACCTCATCGGGCTTCATGGTACGTAAGGCTTTTTCCAAAGCTACATAGCCACCGTTTTCCCGAAAAGCTTTAATCCCTTTAATTCCGGGAACGTCAATATTTTTTAGGAGTATCTTTTTACTCATAATCAGGCTTTGATCTTGTCTTTAGTCCAGTGTGAAATATAACCGGTACTTTCCGACTTATAATTATTCAAAATATCTTCTACTTTTTCGCAAGTAAGATTTTCATGATAGGTTTGTCCTACCTGCATCATAGGTGCTGTTCCGCAGGAGGCTAAACACTCCACAGTTTTAAGAGTAAACATTCCATCGGAGGAAGTCTGCCCTTCTTTAACATTAAATTTCTTTTCAATAAACTTAACTATATCTTCAGCACCCATCAACCAACACGGTCCGGTGCGACAAACTTCAATTACACATTTACCTACCGGCTTTAAATTAAACATAGAATAAAAAGAAGCCACTTCATAAACTTCGATAGGTTGAACATTCAAAATCTCAGCAACCTTATCCATCACAGGAGCACTCAGCCAGCCTTCAAATTCGGCTTGGGCAATATGGAGCAAAGGCAACACTGCTGATTTTTGTTTTCCTTCCGGATAACGACGAATGATCTTTTGAATCAACGCCGCAGCATCATCAGAAAAAACTACTTCACTTTTATCCTTTAACATTCACTTTAGTTTGTTGGCCTGCCTGCTGCAGGCAGGTTTATTAGTTTATTAACCTGATGGCAGCAAGCAGGTTTGTTGATATTTTTTACTGATTGTAGGTTGATGCTGTAATTTTTAATTTAAAATTTCTAATTTTTACATTTCACATCATGCATCCAGTTCTCCTGCTATAACATTCATGGAGCTCATGGTAAGGATTGCATCAGAGAGCATATTACCTTTTATCATTTCAGGGTAAGCCTGATAGAATATAAAACAGGGTCGGCGGAAATGTAATCGGTAAGGTGTTCTTCCACCATCACTCACCAAATAAAACCCAAGTTCACCATTTCCACCTTCCACACAGTGATACACCTCTCCTTTCGGGATTTCTGTTTCACCCATCACAATTTTAAAGTGCCATATTAAACCTTCCATCGTATTATAAACGGCATCTTTGGGAGGTAAATAAAATTCAGGAACATCGGCATGAAAGGATGTTTGATCTTCGAGTTTGGCAAGCTTGTCGATTGCCTGACGAATGATACTCATGCTTTCCCACATTTCTTCCTGACGCACCATGAACCGATCGTAGGTATCACCCTGAGTACCGATTGGAATTTTAAAATCAAAATCCTCATACGATGAATAAGGATTCATCACTCTGATATCATAATCGAGACCCGCTGCCCTTAAGTTAGGGCCGGTGAATCCATAATTAAGTGCATTCTGTAACTCAATAGGACCGGCACCAATGGTACGATCCATAAATATTCTGTTTCTGCTCAGTAAATTTTCAAATTCCTTCAAAACTAAAGGAAACTCTTTAAGGAATTTCTCAATTTTCATCCAGGCTATCTGGTTAAAATCACGTTCTAGTCCACCAATTCTGCCAATGTTAGTAGTCAAACGAGCACCACAGATCTCCTCATAAATTTCATAAATTTTTTCGCGTTCCTGAAAAAGGTAAACAAATCCTGTGAGTGCGCCGGAGTCAACTCCAATAACTGCATTACACACAATATGATCGGAGATACGAGCAAGCTCCATAATTATAACACGAAGGTACTCGACACGTTTAGGTAACTTCGTTCCAATTAATTTTTCCACTGTCATGTGCCAACCCATATTATTAATTGGTGATGAACAGTAATTCAATCTATCGGTAATGGGAGTTACCTGTGCGTAGGGACGATGTTCAGCGAGTTTTTCAAAAGCGCGGTGAATGTATCCAATGGTAGGCTCCGACTCCACAATTATCTCACCGTCCATTTTCAACACATTTTGAAAAATACCATGTGTAGCAGGATGAGTAGGTCCAAGATTTATAGTTGTATAAGTCTTTTCCGGCTCAGCGTAATGAGTTGGTGATGGAATCTTTATTTTATCATTCTCCATTTGGAAAAAGTGAGTTAGTAGTGGATATTTAGTTCGTAGTGGTTAGCGCAAGTTTTTAACAACTATTTTAGCGGCCAAACATGGCGTCGTCTTTGTCTTTACGGAAGGGATCTTCGAGGGGGAATTCTTTTCTTAGTGGCCATCCTTCGAGGCTATCCATATTTAATATTCTTCTAAGATCAGGATGTCCGGTGAAACGAAATCCAAAGAAATCGTATGTTTCGCGTTCCATCCAGTTTGCTGCTTTGAAGATATCGGTTAGCGAGGGATAAACCGGATTTTCATCATTAGTAAATGCTTTCAATCTGACTCTGAAATTATTTACAAAACTATGAAGCTGATACATCATTGCAAATTTCTGATCGGCATCGGGAAAATGCAATCCGCAACAAGTTGTCAGAAATTTAAAATCCATTGTTGGTTCATCATAAAGAAAACGGATCACCTCTTTGATCACATCTTTAGAAACTGTTATGGTTAGAAAATCATAAGGAGCTTCAACAGAAATAATCTTGTCGTGAAACTGATTTCTCAGCGTATCCTCAATAACCTGATTAGTTAGTGCCGTCATTTAATTTTATTCTATTCCGTAAGACGCTAAGAGTTCCTTATATTCCTGAGAATCGCGACGGCGCAGCGATTCGTTTTGTACCAGATCCTGAATACGCAGTACGCCATCAAGAATTTGCTCCGGACGAGGAGGACAGCCCGGCACATACACATCTACAGGGATAATACGATCGATACCTTGAAGAACGCTGTAAGTATCAAAAATACCTCCACTGGAAGCACAAGCTCCTACCGAAAGCACCCATCTTGGTTCTGCCATTTGCTCGTAAACTTGTCGCAGTACAGGGCCCATTTTTTTTGCAATAGTACCCATTACCATGAGTAGGTCGGCCTGGCGGGGAGAGAAACTCAACCGCTCGGAACCGAAACGTGCAAAATCGTAATGGGCACCCATGGTAGCCATAAATTCAATTCCACAACAGGAGGTAGCAAATGGAAGTGGCCATAAAGAATTTTTACGAGCCATCCCTACCATTTTATCCAGACTGGTTGCAAAAAAACCCGGTCCCTCAAATCCTTCCGGTGCCTTAGTTACCTCTACCATTTTATATTTAAATTTACTTTTTTATTTCTAACAAATAACTATTCCCACTTTAGTGCACCCTTTTTAACAATGTAAAGAAATCCGAGCATAAAGAGACAAATAAAGATGATCATTTCAACAAAACCATACATTCCCAAATGAAGGAAATTAACGGCCCATGGATACATGAAAATTACTTCTACGTCAAACAAAACAAATAAAATTGCTACCAACAAATACTTAATTGAAAATGGAATTCGAGAATTCCCTTGTGGTTCAATTCCACATTCGAAAGTATCGAGCTTTATTTTTGATTTTCTTTGCGGACCAAGATAGTGTGTTACAAAAATGGTAGTCAGCACAAATCCGATTGCCACAACAAACATTAGCACCATTGGAAAGTAATCAGCAGGCACACTAAGTAAAACCATATTTATTTTCTTTTATTGATAAATAAGGGAATTGCATTCTTCCCCACAAGTCGGCGCAAAATTACATTTTTTTAATACCAGAATTGCTACTTTTTAATACTTCTATTAACTTATGAAAGGTTTTTTCAACAAACAGCAATTCTCAATCCTCTTAATCGCCAATCTTTAAAACAAAAAGAATAGACGAATTGTTAAATGATTACATTTGCAGTTGGTAGTCATCTCTTCTTAAGCCTTGTAAATTAATGTGTTGCAGCTCAACATTTCTATCAACAATCACTAAATCCTAGTTAAACAGTACCTCTCAAATTATGTCCAAAAAAGTTTTAATTATTGGTACTGGACTTGGTGCCCTGGCCACAGCTCTTCGTTTAACCTCTCAAGGTTATCAAGTAGAAATGTTAGAAAAATACAAAAGAGCAGGCGGAAGATTGAATTTGCTTGAAAAGGACGGATTTACGTTTGATATGGGGCCCTCTTTTTTTTCGATGAGTTATGAGTTTAAGGAATTATTTGAAGCATGTGGAGTAGTTAATCCATTGAAATTAAATGAATTAAATCCATTGTATTCAGTATATTTTGAAGGCCGCGAAAAGCCTTTTACCATTTTTAAAGATCTTGATAAGCTTGAAAAAGAGTTTGTGGGTATCGAGGACAATATGGCGGCCAAAACGAAAAAATATTTGGAAGCTGCAGGTAAATTGTTTCATGATACGGAGAACCTGGTGATCAAACAAAATTTCGATAGCAAGCTCGCTTATCTGGCTGAATTAACCAAAGTGCCATGGAAGCATGCACCGAAAATGCTGAGATCGATGTGGACTGAACTTGAAAAGAACTTTGATTCACAGGAAGTTAAAGTTATTTTTTCACTGGTAGCATTTTTCCTTGGATCTACCCCTTTTCAAACTCCGGCGGTTTATAGTTTGTTGAATTATACCGAATTGATCCACGATGGCTATTGGAATGTTCAGGGCGGGATGTATAAAATTGTGGAAGAAATTAAGTCAATTCTGGATAAGCGTGGTGTGAAGTTCCATTTTAATACCGAAATTAGTTCAGTGGAAACTGCCAATGGAAAGATTACCGGATTCATCGACAACCAAAATAATAAGTGGTCGGCAGATGTTTATGTAGTTAATGCCGATGCCGCTGCGTTCAGAGGCACCGTTCTGAAACGTGAAAAGTATAATGTGAAAAAGCTGGATGCCATGGAATGGACCCTCTCCCCTTTCACGATTTATCTTGGCGTGAAAGGCAAACTAAAAAATATTCAGCATCACAATTATTTTCTGGGTAATAATTTTAATGAATATGCTGATACTATATTCAAAACAGCAGTTAGTCCGCAAAAGCCCTATTATTACGTAAACGTTAGTTCCAAATCAAATCCACAATCGGCACCCGAAGGATGTGAAAATTTATTCATACTTTGCCCCGTCCCCGATTTACGGCACAAACCGGATTGGTCAGATTCGGAGCAACTTGCTGCTACAATTGTTGATGATCTATCAAAACGTATAGGTTATGATTTAAAGGCGAATACTGTGACTCAAACCATATTAAATCCTATCGACTGGCAAAATAAATTTAATTTGTACCGGGGAAGTGGTCTCGGCTTAGCGCATGGATTAAATCAAATAGGTGGTTTTCGGCCGGCCAACAAGGACGAGGAATTCAATAATTTGTATTATGTTGGTGCCAGCACATTACCCGGAACAGGATTACCTATTGTTGTCATCAGTTCACGATTAGTAACAGAAAGAATTGTTAAAGATCATGCAGGAATATAACGATTTGTGTCTTGAATTAAGTACCCTTGTAACACATCGGTACAGCACGTCTTTTACAAGAGGAATTAAAACCTTAAACAAACGTTTTCACAAGCCCATTTATGCCATATATGGTTTTGTTCGTTTAGCGGATGAAATTGTGGATACTTTTCATGATTTCAATAAAAAATTATTGTTCAACAACTTCCGTAAAGATACATGGGAGGCAATTGATCATAAAATAAGCACCAATCCTGTTTTGCATGCATTTCAACTTATTGCAAATAAATACCAAATTGACCGGGAATTAATTGAAGCTTTTCTTTACAGTATGGAGATGGATTTGGAAGATAGGGTTTATGATGAAAATTTTTATCAGAAATACATTTATGGCTCTGCTGAAGTAGTAGGACTAATGTGCCTTCATGTTTTTTGTGAAGGTGACAATAAGTTATACTCCCATTTAGTAGAGCCCGCCCGCAGACTAGGTGCAGCATTTCAAAAAGTAAATTTTCTACGCGACTTAAAAAGTGATTTTAAAGAACGTGGTAGAGTTTATTTTCCAGGTGTTGATTTCGAAAAGTTTGACAATGCAATGAAAAGAAAAATTGAACTGGATATTGATAAAGATTTTAAGGCAGCCTACCCCGGAGTGATGCAATTGCCAAAAGATGTAAGACCCGGTGTTTATACTGCATTTATTTATTACCGCGAATTACTTAAAAAAATTGAAAAAGTTCCGGCCAGTGAGGTAATGCAAATGCGAATACGAGTTCCCGACAATCAAAAATTGGTTTTATTAATCAGGACTTACACGAAATTTGGTTTCAATCTATTTTGAAATTAATTTTTATTGGGATGATAATTTTCATCCCATTCATGCACCTGAGGTTTTCCTAATTTACCTACACTTTTACCTATCATCACAGCACAAAATGCATCACTGGTAACATTCACAGTTGTTCGTAACATATCCAATGGCCTGTCAATGGCGAAGATTAATGCGATGCCTGCAGGACTAACTCCAATCGATTCCAAAACAATTACCAACATCAGTAATCCCGCACCCGGAACTGCTGCTGATCCAATTGATGCAAGGGTAGCGGTAACCACAATAGTTAATTGCTGAGTAAAAGTTACATCATGGCCAAAAGCCTGACTGATAAAAACTGCAGCTACAGCTTGGTACAAGCTTGTTCCATCCATGTTGACGGTAGCACCAACGGGACAAACAAAACTTGTCACCTGTTTATCTACTCCCAGATGTTCTTCAACACGCTCCATGGTGACAGGCAAAGTAGCTGCCGAAGAGGATGTTGAAAATGCGACTAATTGCGCAGGAGCTATCCCTTTCATAAAAAAAACAGGACTGGTTCCCGTAAATAATTTTAATACCAAAGGATAAAAAATAATTAACATAAATACCAAACCTGCAATTACTGTTGCAGCGTAGGCACCAAGCGCTACAAAAATGTCGGCTCCGGGTGCTTCAGTTACCAATCCGGCCATAAGTGCAAGCACGCCATATGGAGCAGCGAGCATAACCAGATCAATCATTTTCAGTATCACTTCATTCATGCCATCAAAAAAGCTCTTTACCGGAGCGGCTGTTTTTTCAGGTATTAAAATTAGGCCAATTCCAAAAAATATTACAAAGAAAATTACCTGAAGCATATTTCCATTAGAGGAAACAGCTTCAAAAATATTTGATGGCACTACATCTACCAACATCTGCAAAGGACCGCGGTGCAATAATGCTACATTAGCTGTAGATTGATCGGCCACCGAGCCATAGTTCTTCATCAATTCAGTGCGAGTGATTTCTGAAACCAAGGTACCGGGTTTGACCAGATTTACAAAAAACAATCCTACGGTAATTGAAATAACTGTTGTTACGATATAAAGTGCAAAGGTACGGATGCCCAATTTGGATAAGGAAGTAATATCTTTCAAATCAGAGACCCCTTTAATAAGCGAAGCAATAATTAATGGGATAGCAATCAGCTTAAGCAGGTTAATGAAAATGGTACCAATCGGTTTAATCCAGTCTGCAACTAATTGTTTTCCATCAGGAAATTGAATTGCAACAATACCAATTAGAATCCCCAGGAGCATTCCTGATAAAATTTTCCAATGAAGGCCAATATTTTTCATGAGCAATAATCAATAAGGGCGAAAGATAGTAAAAACAATTTTTGAAAAGCACAAAAAAAACTCCCGGTCACACTACAGACCGGGAGCCTCCTTCAAAACGCAATTCACACTCTTAGAACGTGATGGTGATTGTACCTTTTTGCTCCAACGGCATAATGGGACTGGTGTCGAACATTACACTTTGAGCAGCTTGCTTAGCTTTGGTAAACAGGTAATTACTGGTAGTTGTTGATCCTTCGATACCTGGAACAGCTTTTATGACGTTACCATATTTATTAATAGTAATTTCAACAACTACAATACCTTTTTCCATTGTTAAGTTATCTATTTTAGGTTCTTTAGTCATTTTACGACCGGCCATAACAAATGAAACTCCTTTTGTTTTGGATGCCGCTGCATCTGTTGAATTTACAACTGCAGGAGCTGATGAGTCAAAAATGATAGAACTAACTTCAGCAACTTTAAAACTCATTTCATTTCCTTTGAAATTAAATTTTATCACTCCATCAGACACAGACTTTACTTCTCCATTCATTTTTTCTCCCGACTTCAATACAATAACATGCTGTGCATTAAGTGTCAAATAAAATAAAGACAAGAAGAGTAAAGTGAATATTTTTTTCATTGTTGATTTTGGTTTGGGTTAATAATTGCAAAATTAAGCTAATTTAGAACGTAAAAATGTTGAAATTTATGATATTCCTGACAAAATAATTAACACCCTACCCTTTCCACTTTTTGGTTATTTTTGCAAATCTTCAAATTTTCCAGATCCAACGGTATGAAAATCTTATATTCCTATTTAAAACGCTATAAAGGCCTTGTGTTTCTGGCGCTCTTCCTTGCAACCATCAACCAGGTGTTCTCCCTCCTCGATCCTTGGATTTTCAGGAAGATTATCGATAATTACGTCACACAACCTCAAAAATACAGCACACCGGAATTTCTTAAGGGGGCCGGTTTACTTATTTTGGCGGCCATGGGAGCAGCTTTTGTGTCGCGCATTGCCAAGAATTTTCAGGATTACTATGTTAATTCTGTTACACAACGGCTGGGAGCTCAAATTTATGCGGATGGCTTAAAACATTCTCTTGAACTCCCCTATCAGGTTTTTGAAGATCAGCGCAGTGGCGAAACGTTAGGTAAGTTGCAAAAGGTGCGAACCGATACGGAACGATTAATTTCGGCATCAGTAAATATTTTATTCACCTCTATTGTTGGGATTATTTTTGTTACTGTTTACTCCATACAGGTTTATCCATTAATTGCGCCGGTTTATTTTTCCATGATCCCATTGTTGGGAATTCTTAGTTCGGTGTTAAGTAAACGCATTAAAAAAATACAAAAAACTATTGTAGCTGAAACAACAGCGTTGGCCGGAAGCACTACCGAATCGTTGCGTAATATTGAATTGGTGAAAAGCCTTGGACTGGCTAATCAGGAGATTACCAGATTAAATTCAACTACCGATAAAATACTTCAGCTTGAGTTAAAAAAAGTTAAATATATACGAAGTTTGAGTTTTATTCAGGGAACATTTGTGAATTTATTAAGGAACTTTTTACTTTTCTTTATGATGTACCTGGTGTTTATGGAAAAAATATCTGTGGGTGAATTTTTCTCCTTATTTATTTATTCATTTTTTATTTTTGGTCCGCTCCAGGAGCTAGGAAATATCATTAATATTTATCGAGAAACAGAGGTATCGCTAAATAATTTTGAGGATATCATGAAAATGGAAAAAGAACCTGCACCAATAAATCCTGTGAAGCTTGGTGACATTCATACACTCGAATTTAAAGATGTTACCTTCCGCCACCAAACTGCGCATAATAATGCGATTTCAAATATAAGTTTCAAAACGGGGCTAGGAAAAACAATTGCATTTGTTGGTCCGTCGGGCTCCGGCAAAACAACATTGGTAAAAATGCTCGTTGGGTTGTACCGTCCCTTAAACGGAGAGATTTATTATAATAATTTCAAGTACGACCAGGTGAGTATGGATGAATTACGAAATCAGATTGGTTTCGTTACCCAAGATACGCAGTTGTTTTCAGGTACCATCAGAGAAAATTTATTGTTTGTAAATCCAACAGCTACCGATACCCAATGCATTGAAGTATTAAAAATGGCCGCTTGTCAAACGTTACTAGAGCGTGCCGACAAAGGACTTGATACTATCATTGGTGAAGGCGGTGTGAAAGTTTCTGGTGGTGAGAAACAGCGACTATCAATTGCACGAGCATTACTTCGTCAGCCAACATTAATGGTTTTTGATGAAGCCACTTCTGCATTAGATTCGCTTACTGAAGAAGAAATTAATGAAACAATAAGAGAGTTATCAGGCAACCGAAATCATATCACTATTTTAATTGCTCACCGACTCTCTACTATCATGCATTCCGATACCATTTATGTTTTAGAACAGGGACATATTGTAGAGCGTGGTATGCATCAAGAACTGTTAGATCAAAAGGGTTTGTATTATGCCATGTGGAGACAGCAGATTGGTGAAAAGAAAATCAATTCTCTTGTAGTAAATTGAAAGTGAGAAAGTGAACCATCACCTTATTTACCTACTTCCGCGCGAAACTGATGCTACCGAATGAGAAAATGAGTTTTGAAAAGGAATTAGAATTTATTAGATTAAAGCTTGCTCTGGATTTACCGGGTGAGCGAGCGCAGTATTTAATGGCTCCGAAGGAGCGGGAGACGAGTGAAATTTACATAAAAAAGAGTCCGAATCATCGCAAAAGCAGCGTGATGATGCTATTGTTTCCCGATGCATTTAATAGGGCGACAACTGTATTTATTGAACGACCTATAAATAATTCAATTCATAGCGGACAAATTGCATTTCCCGGAGGAAAAGAGGATCCAACTGATACTTCGTTGCAACATACTGCTATAAGAGAAACAGAAGAGGAAATAGGGATTCCTACCTCTGACATTGAAATAATTGGAAAGTTGACCTCTTTATTTATTCCGGCCAGTAATTTTCTGGTGCAACCCTATGTAGGATTAATTTCTTCCACTCCGGTTTTTGTTCCTAATGAATATGAAGTACGTTCAGTAATTCCATTTAGTATTCGTGAACTACTTAAGTTGCAACCTTTGACTAAGGATTTTAAAACCTCCTACGGCAATTTAAAAGCTCCTTATTTTTTAATCGAAGGCCATTCGGTTTGGGGAGCAACTGCAATGATGCTCAGTGAATTCAGAGAATTGATCAAATAAATTGCATAAAAAAGTAGGTGACCTTATTACCGCGAAATTATGTTTAATCTCTAAATTTTTGATTATTAATTGGTTACTACTCATTTATGTAAAATAGAGGTCAAATATACTTTGAAATCTGATCCTGGTTTATGTTATCTGTAAACTTGAAATTAAATTCCAAACTATCCTGTTCGAGTACTTAAATACAACTAGATTCAAAAAATAACAGTAATTTTACACGCTAATTCTTAAATAGAAACAAGCAAAAATATAAATATGCGCACTGCTACAATTTACACCGACAAAGGAAATATGGAAGTTGAGTTTTATGATAACGATGCTCCAAACACCGTAGATAACTTTTGCAATCTGGCAAAGAAAGGATTTTATAATGGCTTAAAATTTCATCGCGTTCTTCCTGATTTTGTAATACAAGGAGGTTGTCCTAAAGGCGATGGTACCGGTGGGCCGGGATATAAAATTAAATGTGAAACGTCAGGTGAGAACCAATATCACGATCGTGGTGTGTTATCAATGGCACATGCAGGAAAAGATACAGGTGGATCACAATTTTTTATCTGTCATAGCAGAAGAAACACCGCCCATCTTGATGGAGTGCATACTTGCTTTGGAAAAGTTGTAGATGGACTGGAAGTGATTGATGATATCCGCCAAGGAGACCTTATTCAGAAAATAGAAGTTCACGAAGAGTAGTCTGAGCTCCTCGTGTGAAGGCAGTAATTAATTCCACTCGTGTAGTTAATTATTTCTTGGTCAATATTAACGAGTCTGCGTCTCAATTAACAAGCAGGTGTTCAATGTAGGGAGCGGATGTGCCATTCAATTTGTCACTATCAACTTTTATTTAATCCCAATTCTTCAGTTCACCAATTTTTGCTTTTTGAACATTTAAGATTTCATGCGCCGTTGCGGAAGAGCCTGTTTTGTTGATGAAGGCTACCACATACAAATTATCTTTGTTCATCCCCGTGATGTTTGCAGTGAATGTATTTTTAAGCAATCCGTCTGTCACCAATTTAGAAGGATCAATCGCATCACCCAGGTTAGCAGTCAACACTTTTCGTACAACATAATTATGCTGATAACCCACAATAGGATTTCCCAAATTATAATAGGGACTTGAGCTATCGGTGTTATATCCATTTACCTGATCGTACCCGGAACCGGTACCTGAAACCTTATTTTCAACAAGGTAAACTGTTATATTATGTGTTCCGCTAAGGTTGGCGCTGAATGCTGCTTGCACTTCAATATTAGCAGTGTTAGCAGTTACATTAGATTTGATTGCCAATCCACATTTTGCCGAAGCATTTATAGTTGATGTACTATTAGCTAACCATTGCGTCCTGTTCAGCAACACATTATTAAGTGAAGGAATTCTGTTCACCATTCCATAAGCAGGGTTAGAGGTAAACGTTGCGTCCAAAGTCATAAAAAGTGGGATTTGCATTGCGTCCGATTCATGAATAGCAACCGGAATTACCTTTCCAGGATAAGCATTCATCACCTGGTCGCGTTTCACCTCAGCATCGGGACAAGATCCATTCCACGCTGCCATATAATATTCCAGCAAAACTTTTTTTGTGAAAGTAGCAGGAGGATTGGTGATTTCCGTTGCCGGGGAAGGCGTTGGCGCGGGTGCCGGTGCTGCGCCATCATCTTTACTGCACGACATGAAAGCGGTAACCATAAAAAATAGTGCTGTGAACCATTTGAATTTCATCATAGTTAAGGCGATTAAATTTAGAATTATAAAAATACCATCTTTAGAGCGTTCAAAGTGAAATTCATCAATAAGATTTACCTTTGTAAGATTACTCATCAGTTTAATAGATTTCAAGCTGATTAAATAATTGCATTTGAAAGTCCATCCTATTAAAGAACAAAAAATCCATGAACAATTATTCATTACCGAAACCAATTTTTAATGTAAGAATTTATGGGATTTTGATGGATAACGATCGGATTCTTATCTCAGATGAGATGCACAATGGAAACCGAATAACAAAATTCCCCGGAGGAGGGTTGCAATTTGGCGAGGGAATTATAGATTGTTTAAAAAGAGAGTTTATAGAGGAGCTAAATCTAGAGATTGAAATTATCACTCATTTTTATACAGTCGACTTTTTTCAACCCTCCGCTTTCGATCCTACACAACAGGTGATCAGTATTTATTATAAAGTGAAATGTAAAAATCCTGATCAGATTAAAGTAACAACTAAAAAATTTGATTTTCCTAATGATGACGATGGTGACCAATCTTTTCGATGGATTGCACAAAGCGAACTTTTTGAATCGGAATTTACTTTACCAATAGATAAACAGGTAGGAAAAATGTTAAGCGAACAATTTCAAGGAGTGTAAATATTCACTTTCATAAAACCCTTCCGTTCGTAATAATCTTTTATTTTTATAGCTTTCTTTTTATTGCTGATGTCTGATATTAAAATGTGATACACATTGTGATCATTCACAAATTTGGTTCCAATAAAAACTTTCTTCACATCTTCCTTCAGATACAAATCGTTCGCAATGTAAATAGCATGCAATAAATCCGTTGTCGACCACAACGACAAAGTAATCCCATTCAACTCACCTACATTCCCTAAGCAATCCACCACATCAGATGAACTAAAAGCGCTATCCAGCTCCGGGGTTAACTGGATAATATCAAGGACTTCAATTTTAACGGCAACCAATCCATGATGATACCCTCCTATTCTTCTGGCGGCAGCCTCCGATAGATCAATAATTCTATTTTTGGCATAAGGTCCTCTATCGTTTACTCTAACAATAATGTTATAGTTATTCTCCTGATTTACAACATTAAGATAGGTATTGAAAGGGAAACTTCTGTGCGCAGCGGTATAGTCGAAATAATTAAATCGTTCCCCATTCGCTGTTTTGCGACCTTGAAAATCTTTTGAATAATAGGAAGCCTTCCCATCTTGTTTATGTTCAGGCACAGTATCTTGCTGAGCAAAAGAAACATGATTAAATAATATGGTAAACAGGATAAAACAAGTTATTCGTTTCATGAAACAATGATAGGGAATATTTTTGAAAAACCAACCAGGAACTACAAATTGCGACTATTAAATGAAAATTTTTAGATTTAATTCATTTATTGTGCAAGGCGTTTACTCATTACGTTTTCAACCTGATCAAAAAGTTGAACGGGAGTATACGTTCTCCAGGGACAGTGATTGAGTTCACCACCAAAAAGTAGGTAATAGTCGATGTTATTTTTTGAAAACTCTGAAAGTACATGATCCATAAAATTAATAGCTACTATCCATCCATCTTCCACGTCATCAAACCACTCCTGGTAATAACAATCATCAGAAGCATGAAAATTAAGTACGTTTTCACCTATCAGAATAAATTTAGTAATTCCCTTGGACACCATATCGTCAATCAAATCTCGCTTTAACGTCATGATATCATTATTAATGCAATCGTTCCACTCCCCTATCAATTCAATTATTGCAAATTGCATGTTGTAATCAGCGAAAAGAATTTTAAGATAGAGTGTACTCGACCCAAAATAATCCCATTGTGGATGAATGAAATAATTGTAAATGGTATTGGTATATTCAAATTCGCTGTACTCTCTCCCATAAAATGGCGAGAGCTCATCTTCATCTGCAATGTATAAATCGCGCCAGCGATAGTATGGTTCAATATTCTGCAAGAAAAAATGTATTAGTTGATTTGTTTTAAATTTCTTTCCTTACTACAAAGATAATATCAAAAAGAGGAAATTATTCACCTAAGCTATAAAAATTATTTCTTGAAACTTTCAATTGCTTTTCGAACTGTTCCATATTTATCGAGCAAGGATTTGGCGCTGGCATCATCAATATTGAGGGCGTTCATAATCATGTTGGTGCCTCTATCAATGAGCTTATTATTGGAGAGTTGCATATCAATCATTTTGTTGCCCTGTACCCTACCCATTTTTATCATCACCGAAGTGGTAATCATATTCAAAACCAGTTTTTGAGCAGTACCGGCTTTCATTCGGGTGGAGCCTGTAACAAATTCCGGTCCTACAATTACGGTGACCGGAAAATTTGCAATTTCACTAATAGGAGCCGAAGGATTACAGGTAATAGATCCGGTTACAATATCCATTTCCATGCACTTCTGTAAACCGCCAACAACATAGGGAGTTGATCCCGAAGCGGCAATACCGATTACTATATCTTGTTGATTTATTTTGTGTTGCAAAAGGTCTTGCCACGCAGCATCCTTATCATCCTCGGCAAATTCAACTGCTTTGCGGATGGCACTGTCACCACCGGCAATGATTCCAACCACTCTACCCTGTTCAATTCCAAAGGTGGGTGGACATTCTGATGCATCCACAATTCCTAACCTGCCACTGGTTCCTGCACCAATATAAAATAGTCGTCCACCGTTTTTCAACTTATCGTAAACAGCATCTGCCAAAGCAATAATCTGCGGCAGCGACTGTTCAACGGCAAGCGGAACGGTTTTGTCTTCGTTATTAATGTTAGTGAGCAGTTCTAAGGTGCTCATTTGTTCCAAGGAGTTATAGTTGGAATCGGATTCAGTTATTTTTATGGGCATTTGAGTAAGGAGAAGGGGTGAACGCAGAGGCGCGGAGGCGCAGAGGAGGCGCGGAGGAGGCGCAGAGAGGGGGTTAGTAGATGGCGGGGTAGAGACCGGGGTTGCAGCGACGGATCATTTCATAAACAGTATCGAATACATCTTCTACGTTTGGCTTCGAAAAATAATCACCATCGGAACCATACGCAGGGCGGTGCTCTTTAGCGGCTAATGTAACAGGAGGTATTTCGAGATAATCAAATCCTCCTTGCTCCTCCATCACTTTTTGGAACATGTAAGCCGATCCTCCTCCTGGAACATCTTCATCAAGAAAAACTATTTTGTTGGTCTTCTTTAATGATTCAATAATAGTGTGATCAATATCGAAAGGCAATAATGTTTGGACATCAATTACTTCAACACTAATATCCACCTGTGCCAATTGCTTAGCTGCTTCCATGGCAATTTTACAACATGCGCCATAGGTAACAATAGTTAAATCATTTCCTTCAAGAAGAACTTCGGGTACACCTAAAGGCAAATTGTATTCACCCACATTAGAGGGCATTTGCTCTTTGGTTCTATAACCGTTAAGTGGTTCAATAATTAAAGCTGCATCATCACTCGCCAGCATGGTATTATAGAAACCTGCTGCTTGAGCCATGTTGCGTGGCACCAACACATAAATTCCACGCATAGTTCCAAGTATCATACTAATGGGAGAACCACTGTGCCACACGCCTTCCAACCGATGTCCACGGGTACTTATAATTAAAGGAGCTTTTTGTCCACCCTTCGTTCTATACTGCAAACAGGCAAGATCATCAGATATAACGGTGAGCGCATATATGAGATAATCAAGATATTGGATTTCAGCAATAGGTTTCATCCCGCGAAGGGCAAGGCCTATACCCTGTCCAATAATAGTAGCCTCACGAATTCCGGTATCCATAACGCGGTTCATACCAAATTTTTCTTGAAGGCCTGACCAGGTCTGATTCACACCACCAATGTGTCCAACGTCCTCACCAAACGCAACCATTTCGGGATACTTTGATAGGAGTTTTTCGAAATTGGCTAATAATATTTCACGACCATCCACTATGGGAGCATCACTAAAATAGTTAGGCGCAATAGGAGTAACATTTAATGCTGAGTGAGCAGATTGACTGTATAAATTAGAATCGAATCTTTCAGTATTCATACCATCCCACGTTACCAACCAGTTTAGCAGGTCAGCTTTGGCAGGATTATTTTCACCACGCACAACGCGAAGGGCAGATTTTACTGCAATAGCAATATCTTTTCGTTCGATATCAGGATTTGCTTTTAGTTCTTCCCTGATTTTTTCAATAAAAACGCCGTTGGGAGATTCATTTTGCAAGCTTGCAATTTTTGCATCAGCCATAGCGACTTCAACAGCTATATCACTTTTGAAAGCATCCCAAGCTTTACGTTTACCTTCAGAAGCGGCACGTTTTGCATCCTTTTCAATTTGATCGAGATCGGCAGCAGTAGCAAGAGCAGTTTGAAGAATCCATTCACGCATTTTTCGAATACAATCAAACTCCTCCTCCCACTTCAATCTTTCTTTCGATTTATATCTTTCATGAGATCCTGAGGTAGAGTGACCTTGAGGTTGTGTCATCTCTTGAATATGAAACAAAACCGGAACATGTTGTTCACGACAAATGGCAATTCCTCTCTCGTACATTTCTACCAGACCCGGATAATCCCACCCTTTACCTTTCAGAATCACAAATCCATCCTGATCATCCGTTTTTTCAAATCCTTTTAATGCTTCCGAGATACTTTGTTTGGTAGTTTGGAATTTTTTAGGAACAGATATACCATACCCATCATCCCAAACTGAAATAGCCATAGGCACTTGTAAAACACCTGCAGCGTTAATTGTTTCAAAAAATAAACCTTCCGAAGTACTTGCATCTCCAATGGTTCCAAAAGCTACTTCATTTCCATTGATAGAAAATTTTCTAAACTTATCGTTGTGGAGTGCTTGATTGCTTCTGTATAATTTAGATGCTAGCGCCAACCCTAACAACCTGGGCATTTGTCCGGCAGTAGGTGAAATATCGGCAGAAGAATTTTTTAACGAAGTAAGGTCTTTCCAATTTCCGGATTCATCTAACAAACGGGTCGCATAATGACCGTTCATCAAGCGACCTGCTGAAGATGGATCGGCATTTACATCGGGATGAGCATATAATTGAGCAAAAAATTCCTGAATGGTAAGTAAACCGGATGCCATCATAAAGGTCTGGTCCCTATAATAACCCGAACGAAAATCACCATTACGAAAAACTTTCGCCATGGCAATCTGTGCTATCTCTTTCCCATCACCAAAAATTCCAAACTTAGCCTTGCCCGTCAAAACCTCTTTTCGACCCAATAAACTTACCTGTCTGCTTTCATTAGCCAAACGATAATCATTTAAAACCAGTTCTTTGAATTCGTTGTAGGAAATTTCCTGCTTGCCTTCTGGAGATATTGGGTTGTTTGCAGTCATCAATTCAAAACATTTAGTTTACAAAGATAAGAAAAATGGGTTGCAAAATAAAGTGATGAAGGATCCTTAAACTCCTTAATGCGAATTAATTATAAAATTAATGAGTTTTATTAATCTAGAATACAACAATTATTTAATACACTGCTAATTCAAATTAATGAATCAATATTTCAGTGGATGCAAAAATCGCCAATAAAATACTGGCAATTCCATTAGTGGTAAAAAAGGCCACATTTACTCTGGAAAGGTCACCAGCTTTAACAAGGGTGTGCTGGTAAATTAATAAAGCAGTGAACAGTGCCCATCCTGTAAAGTAGATCCAACCATAACTTCCATAAAAGGAGGCTAACAACAAAACTAACGATGCGACTATATGAAGTAGTTCTGAAATTCTGAGTGAAATCTTTGTTCCAAAAACAGATGGTATCGAGAACAACTTATTCCGCTTATCAAATTCCTCATCCTGTAAAGCATAAATAATATCGAACCCACTTACCCAGGTAACTACTGCTACTGAAAACAAGATGGGCAAAATAGCGAAGGAGCCCGTAACTGCAAGATAGGCTCCAATGGGTGCAAGCGATAATCCTATTCCTAAAACTACATGGCTGAACGGCGTAAATCGTTTGGTATAACTATATCCTAAAACCACCGATAGTGCAATGGGAGATAAATAAAAACAAATTTCGTTTATGAAATAGGTGGTAACAATAAATGCCAGACAATTAATGATCGTAAATGCAAGTGCGGCATTTGGTGAAATAATTCCTGCCGGAATTTCTCGTATTACTGTTCTTACATTACGTGCATCAATTTCTCTGTCGGCGTAACGATTGAAAGCCATTGCTGCGGACCGGGCGAAAACCATGCATAATAAAACTAACAAAATTAAAACTGGATCAAAACTAAAATTCATCTCTTTCACGCCGGCAAGAAATCCGATTAATGCAAAAGGAAGTGCAAAAATAGTGTGACTGAATTTTATTAAAGAAAGGTAATTGGATGCTTGTTTTATCACCGCACAAAGGTAGGGAATTAGTCGGGAATTCAGGGTAAATGCTTACTTTTGCAGTCCATTTGAAATAAATGTAAAATTATGGCTGACGATAAAAAAATAATATTTTCGATGGTGGGCGTAAGCAAGACTTATCCTCCTCAGAAACAGGTACTTAAAAACATTTACCTCTCCTTTTACTACGGTGCAAAAATTGGCATCCTGGGATTAAACGGTTCCGGTAAATCGACACTTTTGAAAATTATTGCAGGGGTTGAAAAATCGTTTCAGGGCGAGGTGGTCTTTTCACCCGGTTATTCTGTTGGCTACCTTCCGCAAGAGCCGGAATTGGATAACACCAAAACTGCCAAAGAAGTAGTGATGGAGGCTGTGCAGGGCCTTGTTGATATCATGAAAGAATATGATGAGGTAAATAATAAATTTTCGGATCCAATGAGTGATGACGAGATGAATAAACTCATCGAACGTCAGGGTGTGCTCATGGAAAAGATAGAACAGCAAAATGGTTGGGAGCTAGAGAATCGTATTGAAGTGGCTATGGATGCCTTACGATGTCCCGAAGGTGATACCCCGGTGAAAAATTTATCCGGTGGTGAACGCCGTCGCATAGCCATGTGTCGTTTGCTTTTGCAGGAACCTGATATTCTTCTTTTAGATGAACCTACCAACCACCTCGATGCAGAATCGGTTGACTGGCTCGAGCAACATTTACAACGTTACAAGGGAACTGTTATAGCAGTTACGCACGACCGTTATTTCCTCGATAATGTTGCAGGATGGATTTTAGAACTCGATCGCGGTGAAGGTATTCCATGGCAGGGAAATTATTCATCCTGGCTCGAACAAAAATCGAAACGTTTGGCGCAGGAAGAAAAGACAGAGGGAAAACGTCAGAAGACTTTGCAGCGTGAGTTGGAATGGGTTCGGATGGCACCAAAAGCTCGTCATGCAAAAAGCAAAGCACGATTGGCTGCCTATGAGAAGATGATGAATGAGGATGCGAAAACTAAAGAAGAGAAATTAGAGATTTGGATTCCTAACGGACCACGTTTAGGAAATGAAGTGATTGAAGCAATTAACATCTCCAAATCATATGGCGATAAGGTGTTGTTTGAAAATCTTAGTTTTAAATTACCCCCTGCAGGAATCGTAGGTATTATTGGTCCGAATGGTGCCGGTAAAACAACTTTGTTTCGTATTATGATGGGTGCTGAACAACCCGATGCAGGCGAAATAAAAATTGGCGCTACCGTTGTGGTTGGTTATGTGGATCAGTCGCACGATGGAATTAATAATGAAAAAACCGTTTGGGAGGTAATTTCCGATGGTCACGAAACGATTGATTTAGGTGGAAGATCGTTGAACTCGCGCGCTTATGTTAGCAGGTTTAACTTCAGTGGTGCCGATCAGGGAAAAAAAGCGGGAGTGCTGTCAGGTGGTGAAAGAAACCGTTTGCATTTAGCGATGACATTAAAATCAGAATCGAATGTTTTGCTTTTGGATGAACCTACCAACGATATCGACATTAACACCCTGCGTGCATTGGAAGAGGCTATGGAAAACTTTGCAGGATGTGCGGTAATTATATCACACGACCGTTGGTTCCTCGATCGTGTTTGTACTCACATGCTCGCATTTGAAGGTGACTCACAAGTTTATTTCTTCGAAGGTGGGTATTCCGATTACGAAGAGAATAAGAAGAAACGATTAGGCGATACGGGACCGCATCGGATAAAGTATAAGACTTTGGTGAGATAGGGGTTTTTGTGTATCTACAACACTTGTTATAAAAGATACGGATTACGGATTTTTACGGATTACGGATGATACGGATTACGGATTTTTACGGATTACGGATGATAAGGATGATACGGATTACGGATTTTTACGGATTACGGATGATACGGATGATACGGATTACGGATTTTTACGGATTACGGATGATACGGATGGTGATTTATACATTGAATTAAAATTTTTACGGCTACTTGCTGAAGGCAGGAATTTGCGGATGTGGGATTATAGGGTTTGAATTTTGATTAACACCCATTTAATGTGCTACTGATTAATATTCGGATGGTGTTTTCAATTTGGTATAGGAATACTAAACGATATTAAATTCGTGCTCAGGATTAATTTTTTCGCAGCTTTTTAATTTATGATTATTATCATCAATTAATATATTCTTTCTGTAATTAATTGAATAAAAGCGAATTACATATTTTCCATGAAAATGTATTTATATCGGATGTTTTTATCCGATTTAAACTATTTGATTATTTTTGCGCACTTCAACTATTGATGTTACCTAATCTGATATGCACATTTCACAAACAACATCGATCTAAGTCTTAGGTCACATTTCATTGTACAATAAATAAATTTATGAAATCAAAAATTATCAAACGCTCGTGGGCGGAACCCTATAGAATTAAGATGGTAGAGCTTTTAAAGATGACTACCCGTCAGCAAAGAATCAAAGCAATTAAGGAGGCAGGCTATAATACTTTTTTGTTGAGGTCTGCTGATGTATATATTGACTTACTAACCGACAGTGGAACGAATGCCATGAGTGACCGACAATGGTCGGCGATGATGGTTGGTGATGAAGCGTATGCAGGAAGTAGTAGCTATTACAAATTGGAAGCAGTTATAAAAGAGTTTTATGGCTATAAATATATTATTCCAACACATCAGGGCCGTGGAGCTGAAAATATTCTTTCACAAGTTTTGATTAAAAAGGGAGATATTATACCGGGGAACATGTATTTTACAACTACCCGGTTGCACCAAGAACTGGCAGGTGGTATTTTCAAAGACATAATTATTGATGAAGCTCATGATCCTTTCAACGAACACCCATTTAAGGGAAACATAGATCTTTCTAAACTGGAAGCTCTCATTAAAAAATTTGGCGCGAAAAAGATTCCCTATGTTAGTATTGCGACCAATGTAAACATGGCAGGTGGACAACCGATCAGTATAAAAAATTTGAAGGATGTTCGAACACTTACTAAAAAAAATGGGATCCGCATTATTCATGATATGACCAGAGTTGCAGAAAATGCGTACTTCATACAACAAAGGGAAAAAGGTTATGCAACAAAAAGTGTTAAACAAATTGTAAAAGAAATTTGCTCTTTAACTGATGGCGCCACTATGAGCGCTAAGAAAGATGCCTTAGTAAATATAGGTGGATTTATGGCGACCAACGAATGGGATGTTTTTGAAGAGGCGAGAAATCTTGTTGTGGTGTATGAGGGTTTGCATACTTATGGCGGACTCGCAGGCAGGGATATGGAAGCGATTGCTGTTGGAATTGGAGAAAGTGTAGATGATAGCCATCAACAAGCTAGGATTGGACAGGTGGAATACCTGGGACAAAAAATGGAATCCTATGGGTTGCCCATTGTAAAACCAATTGGAGGTCATGGAATATTTCTGGATGCAAGAACCTTTTTGCCACATCTAACTCAAGATGAATATCCGGCTCAATCACTTGCCGCCGAAATTTATATTGATTCAGGAGTGAGAACTATGGAACGAGGAATTGTTTCAGCAGGCAGAGCTGCAAACGGAAAAAATCATTATCCCAAACTGGAATTAGTTAGATTTACTATTCCCAGAAGAGTGTATACGCAAGCTCACATGGATGTAATTGCTGAATCGGCTGCTGTGGTTTATGAAAACCGGAAATCTATTAAAGGAATGAAAATGGTTTATGAACCGAAATACCTTAGATTTTTTCAAGCCAAATTTGATAAATTAAAATAACCTATTTATAAAAATTGAAATATATTTTCTTGGTGATAATAAATCAAACACACTCGAATAAAAAGAAGCAAATAAAAATCAGTCTCCAATAAAATAAGCTCAAAAAAGTCAACCAATTTAGTTAATCCTACTTAATCATTGATTAGTCATTATCAAATTCATGCAAAGAAATAATCTATTTGTGTTTACTTGCTTATGTATGCTCTTTCTGTTTTATTCTTTTACTATTTATCTACAGCCGCTTTACACACCTTCAATACCTAATATTAACATTACAAAAGCAAGTGAAGGCCGACTTGTATGGCAAAAATACAATTGTCAGGCTTGTCATCAATTGTATGGACTTGGTGGATATTTAGGTCCTGATTTAACCAATATTTATTCGAAAAAAGGGAATGGAGAAATCCTCATTCGTGCTATGATAAATTCCGGTACATTACAAATGCCAATCTTTAAAATTCCCGAAAGAGAGTTGTTACCGTTGCTGGAATTTTTAAAAATGACAGATGCAAGCGGGACTTCAGATCCAAGAAACTATAGACAGGAAATAAATGGATTGATTAATCATAAATGAGCCTATCAAAAATCAATATCGGTAAGTTATTTCTTGCAACAGCCCTGGCAATGTTAATTCTTGGTTTATTACTAGGAGTACTGGCTTCACAAACTTACATTTTTGCCAACTTTATGAAAGTACATAACGGGTTAGCGCTGCTCAGGCCCATGCATGTTTCGTCAGTTATGATATGGATTTTGTTAGGAGCAACAGGTTGTATTTACAGCAGTTTATCCTCTATTACAAATATCACTACCACAAAAAACATTGCAATTGTTCAATGGATATTTTGGATAGTGGCGATAATTGGAATATTTTACTCTTATTTGAATAGAAATTTCGGAGGAAGGGAATATTGGGAATTTAATCCGGTTTGGTCGTTACCAATAGCCGTTGCGTGGCTGCTTTTTATCTATAACTTTTTAAAAATTGTGCTTAAAATCAAAAATTGGCCTGTCTATTTCTGGATGTGGTTAACCGGCATTTGTTTTTTCATGTTCACTTTCATTGAAAATTATTTGTGGGTACTACCCTATTTCAGAGAAAATTTCATCACCGATACTACTATTCAATGGAAAGTAAATGGTTCGCTAGTGGGATCTTGGAACCAGATTCTATATGGAACAGCATTTTATCTGATGGATCGGATTAAAAAGTCGGAAAGTACCGGTCGTTCCCGTTTGGCATTTGCAATGTATTTTCTTGGTCTGTTTAATTTAATGTTCAATTGGGGACACCATATTTACATTTTACCTACAGAACCATATATCAGATATATCGGTTATGCAGTAAGCATGACTGAGTGGGTATTTTTTATTAAAATAATTCACGACTGGAGAAAATCGGTGCCGCACTCCATTTCCAAGAAAAAATATTTTACATACAAATATTTGATGGCAGCAGATTTCTGGGTATTTCTAAATCTTGGTCAAGCATTGATGATGTCAATTCCTGCCTTCAATCTATATACACATGGTACCCATGTTACTGTTGCACATGCCATGGGAACAACAATTGGTATCAATACTATGATATTGTTAGCAGCATGTTTTGAATTTTCGGGTTGGCAATCAAAGATATCATCAAAAACGCAACGGATCCTAAAAGCTTCATTTTGGAGCATTCAAGTCATGCTGTTTGTATTCTGGTTGTCACTTAATATTGCCGGTATACAAAAAGGAATTTGGCAAATGTCCGAACATCAAACAACCTTTAATGTAATGATGAGATCTATTAAACCATTATTGACTGTTTTTGCCATTTCAGGGTTTGGATTAGCAATTGCAGTTTTGATGACGGTGTCATTGCTTTTCATTAAAATGATTTCGGTAAAGATGGATAAAACCAAAATTTTGGAAATCTAAATTGGCTTTTTTTAGCAATAAATCATGCAATTCCATTGTCGAATCCGCACTTCCAAAATTAAAATATTGAGCATCAATTCTTTCAAAATATCTTTATTGACAATAACCTGTTAAGAATATCGGATGTTTTTATCCGATATAGATTAAAACGTCTGTATCTTAGCAGAAAAAACAAAGATTATGATTTTCTCACGCGCATGTGAATATTCGATTAGGGCAGCCATTTTTATTACGATTCAATCGCTTGAAGGTAAAAGAGTGAATTTAAAAGAAATTTCAAAAGAAATTGATTCGCCCGAAGCCTTCACAGCAAAGATGCTTCAACAACTAAAGAAAAATAAAATCATCAATTCAGTTCAGGGAACAACAGGAGGTTTTGAAATTACCAAAGAAAACATGAAGAACATCAAACTTATTCACATTGTTTCAGCCATTGATGGAGAAGAGAGTATCGAACTATGTATCATGGGTTTGAAAAAATGCTCTGAAATGCATCCTTGCCCACTACATCACACCTTCAAAACCATTAAACATGATTTAATAGACATGATTCAAAATACCAGTTTGTATTCCATGGCAATGAAAATGAAAGCAGGAAAAACTTATTTAAGAATATTAAATTAATAATTCAATCATAAATAATAGCTCTGAAAATAAAATTCCCAACT